>JAEUIB010000214.1 GCA_016795255.1 Planctomycetota bacterium | reverse complement strand
CACGATCGTGCGCTGTGGTTCGCCGATCCGGGCTTCGTGCCGGTGCCGGTCGCCGACTTGCTGGCCGAAGAGCACATCGAGGAACTCCGCGCGAGCATCGACCCGAACGCGTCGACGTTCTCGGACGAGCTCGCGGGGGATCTCGACGGCACGTTGATCGTCGACGAGTCCGAGCAGACGACGCACTTCTCCGTCGTCGACTCGTACGGCAACGCGGTCGCGAACACGTACACGCTCGAGGAATCGTGGGGCGCGAAGTTCGTCGCGGCCGGCACCGGCATCGTGATGAACAACGAGCTGCACGACTTCAATCCGCAGCCCGGCATCAGCACGACGAGGGGCCGCATCGGTACGCCGCCGAACACGATCGCGCCCGGCAAGCGCCCGCTGTCGTCGATGTGTCCGGTGCTCGTGTTCGGGCCCGACGGTCGCTTGCGATTGATCGCCGGCAGTCCCGGCGGCCGCACGATCCCGTCGACGGTGCTGCGCGTCGTCACCGGAGTCATCGACCACGGTCTGTCGCCGCGCGCGGCGATCGACCTCGCGCGCGTGCATCACCAGTTGTTCCCGGACGAACTCGTGCTCGAGGAGTCCCACACGCGATCCGCGCACGCGAAGCTCGAATCGCTCGGCCACGTGATGCGTTCGGTGCAGCGCATCGGCGACGCGCACTGCATCGGCTGGGATCCGATCTTGAAGCGCTACGTCGCGAGCGCGGACGAGCGCCGCGCGGGCTCGGCGGCGGGAGTCGTGCCGGTCGGGGAGTGAAAAGGGGACAGACCCCGCCTACGCCAAAAAGGGGACAGACCCCGCCTACGCCACGTACGGCCGTCCAAAAGGGGACAGACCCCTCTCCGGCCGTGCGGCATCTCGCTCGCAACGGCAGGGGGCGACGGAGCTTTTCACCCGTCAAGGCCCCTTCGCCGCCGCGTCCAACAGCGCCTGCGTCAGTGGCAGCTCGAGTTCGATCGGCTCGGAGCTCTCGACTTGGAGCGGGATCGCGAACCCCTCGAGCACGCGCCGGAACGAGCCCTTCGGCGCCACGAGCATGCGCACGCGGAACGCGCCCGATTCCGCGATCAGCAGTGTCGCCTTGCGATCCTCGAGGTCGTGACTGGCGACGACGCGCGGCTTCGGGTCGTCGGTGGCTTCTTCCACGTAGACCGTGAGTGCCGTGAAGGCGTCGATGTCGAGGTCAGCGGGCAGCGAGACGACGAGGCGCGTCGACGGCTCGGTCAGCTTCACCGTGACGTCGATGGAGTCGGCCACGAGTTGCACGCTGCGATACAGCGGATGGGAGACCGTCAGGCGCGGCGCCGCACCGGTCGAGAGCCAGACGAATCGCCCGTCGGCGTC
Source organism: Planctomycetota bacterium (assembly GCA_016795255.1). Lineage (GTDB taxonomy): Bacteria > Planctomycetota > B15-G4 > B15-G4 > JADJEK01 > JADJEK01. The sequence continues at coordinate 1,904 of JAEUIB010000214.1, read as the reverse complement.
GGAACTCGCCCGGCCGTTCCCGTCGTCGGCGATCCAGGCTTGGGCCAAGGGCCGTTCGTTCCCGTCGACGACACGCCCGCGGATCACGCGCAGTCGCCCGCGTAGGTCGATCGATTCGAGTCGCGGATCGGACGCGACGAACGGGTCCCCCGGCGGCGCTTCGGAGGATCGCGCGCCTTCGAGTTCGAACACGCTGTCCGTGCTTGCGCCGGCATGCAGGCGCACGCGTGCGGATTCGGCGGTGTCGAGCTCGATCTCGAACGATCCGTCGGCGCGGCACGGACGCCGAGGGACCTTCGTGCCTTTGCGTCCACCGTCCAGCGTGACGTCGTAGGCGCACGAAACTTCGAGGCGCTCGATCGGCACGCCGTCGTCGCACAGAACGCGTCCGCGGATCCAACCCGGCGTCGGGAACACGACCGCGACGTCGGTGCGATACGCGGCGACGTCCAACGGATCGAGAGTGACGTGTACGCGGCGAGCGGTGATCCGCACGGTCTCGAGCGTCTCTGCCCCGTGGACCGCGAACGAGCCGTCCGCGGCGGATTTGGCGATGATGCGCCGCGCCGTTCCGCGCGCGACGGCCGCGCCGTTCGGACTCGTGACCGGGGGCAACGAGTAGTCGTCGCGGAACTCGACGATCAACTCGACTCCTTCGAGCGGAGTCCCCGCGGCCGTCGTCACGCGTCCCGCGACCAAGGTCCCGAGCGGACGCAACGTGAGATCGCCGAGGTCGTGCGTGCCGGGCGACAGCGGATCGGGCAGCGTCAGCGCGGCGGCGACGTCGGGACGGTAGCCGAGTCGCCCGCGCGTCGCGTCGGTCGGCACGAGGACGCGCGCGCGAAGTTCGCCCGCGTCGCCGTACGGCACGACGAAGCGTCCGGACTCGTCGGTCGTGAAGCGCGGCGGTTCGCCCCGCGCGAATCCGACGCGCTCGTCGGTGGGTCGCGCGTGGCGGATGAAGCACTCGAGCCCCGCGGCCGGCGTCCCGTCGGCATTCAGGAGTCGACCGGTCAGGAACGGTCGGCCTTCGCCCGGCGCCGGCAGTCGAGCGACGATCACGGTTTCGACCCACGGCACGCGCGGTCCGAGGTCCTTGATCGGGATCGCCGGAAAGCGCTGGTCCTGGACGATCAAGTTGCCGACGAACGGCGCGTCGACGCCGACGGCGAAGAACAGCGCTTCGCTGTCGCGTACGAGTCGACGCGCGTCCGAGTCCCACCACTCGCCGGACGTCTCGACGCGACCGCCGCCTTTCCACGGCGATCCGTCGGACTGCATCACGCGAATCCGGATCGCGGCGCAGGGAGGGACGACGAGGCGCAAGGGCGCACCATCGAGCGACGCCGGCTCCACGCCGACTTCGTCGACGTCGATTCCTGTGATCCCTGGGCGTACGGCGTACGAACCGAACTCGTCGAAATACGCGTGCCCACCCCCGTGCAGTCGCCAGCGCGCGTGCGGGATCTCGGCGACGGATGAGCCCGGCACCGGCAACGTGCGATGGACGACGCTTCCCGCTCTCGACGACGAGGCCATCGGATGGGTGACGAGATCGACGGGGACGAACGGCCGCGCAGTGCCGCCGGCGTCGACGACTTCCACGCGCAGCGTCTCGTCGCGGAACACGCGGAGCTCGCGCACGCGGTTCTCGCGCTGGATCATGCGCGGTCGCGCGTCGGCCGCTTCCGCTCCGAACGCGCCGGGCACGGACGCGGCGAGCACGTGCGGCGTCGACGGCATCGGAACCTCGATCGAACCGTCGGCGCGAGACGTTCCGAGCGGTTCGACGTCGTTCAGCACGACGAGCGGATCCGGCACCAGCAACTGAGCTTCCGGCCACCGCGAGTCGAACAACGTCTCTCGGGGCACGAGCCAGACTCGAGCTCCCGCGAGCGGAGCGT
>JAEUIB010000517.1 GCA_016795255.1 Planctomycetota bacterium | reverse complement strand
ATCGCGACGTCGGAGCTCGCGAACATCGCCGAGCGCCGCATCGAGAACATGGTCAACCCCGACCTGTCGGGCGGACTGCCGGCGTTCCTCGCCTCCGCGCCCGGCTTGAACTCCGGCTTGATGATCGCGCAGGTCACCGCGGCGGCGCTCGTCTCCGAGAACAAGACGCTCGCCCATCCGGCGTCGGTCGACTCGATCCCGACGTCGGCCGGCAAGGAGGACCACGTGTCGATGGCGACGTGGGCGGCGCGCAAGCTGCTGCGCGTCGTCGACAACACCGAGCACGTGTTCGCGATCGAGCTGTTGGCGGCCGCGCAAGCGCTCGACCTGTGGTCGGCGTGGCTGCGGCCGGGCAACGGCGCGCACGCGGCGTATCGCGTCGTCCGCGAGGCGTGCTCGAAGATGACGAAGGACCGCGAGGTCGCGCCGGACGTCGCGCGCGTGCGCGAGTTCGTCCGCGACGGGAAGCTCGTCGACGCGGTCGAGCGCGCCTGTGGGCGACTGGACTGACGGCGATCTCCAACGCGTGCCCGTTCCGGCACGTTGATGGATCGTCCGAGTAACTGTTCGAAACCGGAGAACCCGAGATGTCGCGAACGACCCTGTTCACGAGTGTCGTCGTCGCCCTGGCCGCCTCCGCGCCGGCCGGCGAACTCATGACGCCCGAACTGCTGTGGAAACTCGGGCGCGTCACGGCGCCTCGACCGTCACCCGACGGCAAGCACCTGTTGTTCGAGGTCACGCAGTTCGACCTCGCGAAGAACTCGGGCAACGCGGACGTCCACGTCCTCGATCTCGCGACCGGCGAGTCGCGTCGACTGACGACGTTCGAGAAGAGCGACAGCGATGCCGTGTGGTCGCCGGACGGCTCGCGCATCGCGTTCGTGTCGAGCCGTGACGGGACTCCGCAGATCTGGGCGATGCGCGTCGACGGCGGCGAGGCGGTGAAGCTGACGTCGGATCCGGACGGCGTCGCCAACATCCTGTGGTCGCCGGACGGCGCGCACTTCGCGTACACGAAGGAAGTGCGAGTCGATCCGGAGCTGAAGGACCTCTACGCCGATCTGCCGCTCGCGAACGCGCGCGTCATCGACCGCTTGCTCTACCGGCACTGGGACGCGTGGGCGGAGGGCAAGTACAGCCACCTGTTCGTCGTCGGCGCGGACGGCTCGGGTGCGCGCGACCTGATGCCCGGCGAGCGTTGCCACACGCCGGACCCGCCGAACGGTGACCGCGGCGAACTCGCGTGGTCACCGGACGGGAAGGAGCTGTGCTACACGGCGAAGAAGGTCGCGAACCCGGCGCGCAGCACCGACACCGACCTCTACGTCGTGTCGCTCGAGACCGGCGCGACGCGCAACATCACCGAAGGACGCGACGGCTTCGACCGCAATCCGGCGTACTCGCCGGACGGCAAGTGGATCGCGTTCCTCAGCATGGCGCGGCCGACGTTCGAAGCCGATCGTCAGGCGGTGATGCTGTTCGATCGCGCGACCGGCGCGATCCGCGAATTGTCCGGCGGCGTCGACGTGTCGTTCAACGCGATCGCGTGGGCGCCGGACTCGTCCGGCATCTACGCCGAGGGCGTCACGCGAGCGACCGGCCAGGTGTTCCGCTTCGACCTCGCCGGCCTAGGGAAGCAACTCACGACCGGCCGCCACGACCTCGTCGGAGTCGCGGTCAGTCCCGACGGGTCGACGCTGTACGCGCAACGCAGCACCACCGAACGCCCGTACGAGATCGTCGCGTTCCCCGCCGCGGGCGCCGACACCGCGTCGATCCGCGCGCTGACGCACGTCAACGACGCGATCTACGCGAACCTCGATTTGCCGACGGTCGAAGAGCGCATCGTGCGGACGAAGGACGGCAAGGACCTGTTCTGCTGGGTCGTGAAGCCGCCTCGCTTCGACGCATCGAAGAAGTACCCGCTGATCACGTACTGCCAAGGCGGACCGCAGAGCCCGGTCAGCCAGTTCTTCTCGACGCGGTGGAATCTGCACCTGATGGCGGCGCGTGGCTACGTCGTCGTCGCACCGAATCGCCGCGGCTGCCCGAGCTTCGGCCAAGCGTGGACCGACGCGATCTCGAACGACTGGGGCGGCGGCGCGATGCAGGACTACATCGACGCGACGGACTCGATGTTCACCGAGCCCTACGTCGACCGGAAGCGCACCGCAGCCGTCGGCGCGTCGTTCGGCGGTTACTCGGTCTACTGGCTGATGGGTCACGATCAGGACGACCGCTTCTGCACGATGATCGCGCACTGCGGCATGTTCAACACCGAGAGCTGGTACGGCACGACCGAGGAGTTGTGGTTCGCCGAGTGGGACGTCGGCCCGCCGTACTGGACCGGACCGGATGCGCAGAAGGCGTTCGACGCGTGCTCGCCGCACCGCTTCGTCGGCCAGTGGGACACGCCGCTGCTCGTGATCCACGGCGAGAAGGACTTCCGCGTTCCGATCAGCGAAGGCATCCAGGCGTTCCAGGCCGCGCAGATGAAGGGCATCCCGTCGCGCTTCCTGTGCTTCCCCGAAGCCGGTCACTGGGTCAGCAAGCCGCAGGACAGCGTGCTGTGGCAGCGCATCTTCTTCGATTGGCTCGATCGGTACTGCACGCCGGCGCGCTGATCCGCGTCGCACGCGAACGCGGTGACGAAAAGGAACACGGCGCGTCTCCCGCTCGGGAGACGCGCCGTGTCGCTTCGTAAGACACCGACACAGGCGGCCGCTGCCATCGCCCGCGCCGGTGGGGCCCTACACCGGGCCCGATCATTCGGGTGCGGGAGTCGTCCCGCGATCGGCAGCAAGTACGGGGGAGAACGTCACGCGTTGGCGAGCGGGTTCAAAATTTTCGTCGGCGTGCCGACGAAACGATTCCGCACGCTCGAGCGGCGCCATCGCCGGAGTCGAGCGTGCGGAATCGAACAGCGCGAACGGGCCGCCCGCGCAGGCGTACGGCGTCGGATCAGCCGTCCTGGGTGGCGTCGATCAGGCGACCGTCCGTCGGCTGAGCGGAGAACAAGTCGTGGCTGAGGTAGCGCTCGCCGAGGTCCGGGAAGATCGCGACGACCCGCTTGCCGGCGCCGAGTCGTGACGCGACGCGCAATGCGGCGACAGCGGACGCGCCGGCCGAGATGCCGACGAACAGCCCCTCTTCGCGGCACAGTCGGCGAGACATCGCGATCGCTTCGTCGAACTCGACGACTTCGACCTCGTCGACCACGGTCTTGTCGAGGTTGGCCGGAACGAATCCGGCGCTGATGCCCTGGATCCGATTCGGCCGCTGCGGCGCGCCGCCGGAGATCAGAGGGGAGTCGGCGGACTCGACGGCGACGACGCGGACGTCACGCAGCCGATCCTTCAGCACGCGGCCCACGCCGCTGATCGTGCCGCCGGTGCCGACGCCGGCGACGAACGCCTGGACGTCCCCCATCGTCGCGTCGAGGATCTCGATCGCCGTCGTGCAGCGGTGGATCGCGGGGTTCGCCGGGTTGTCGAACTGCGACGGCATGAAGCCACCCGGCGTCTCGGCGACCAGCTTCTGCGCCTTCGCGATCGCGCCCTTCATGCCCTTGTCCTTCGCGGTCAGCACGACGGTCGCGCCGAACGCGAGCAGCACGCGGCGGCGCTCGACGGTCACGGACTCGGGCATCGTGAAGATCGCGCGGTACCCCTTCACCGCGCACGCCATCGCGAGCCCGATCCCGGTGTTGCCCGACGTCGGCTCGATGATCACCGAGCGGTCCGGAGCGATCGACCCGGCCGCTTCGGCGGCGCCCAGCATCGCCGCACCGATCCGGTCCTTGACGCTCCACATCGGGTTGAACGACTCGAGCTTCGCGAGGATCTCGGCCATCCCTGGCCCGACGACCTTTCGCAGGCGGACCAGCGGCGTGTAGCCGATCAGTTGGAGAACGTCGTCTGCCACCATCGGGCGTGCGCGCATCGTATTTCCTTCCAATGACTTGCAATCAACGAGCAGCTCTAGGGGCGATCTACCGCAGCGGACCAGCTCTGCGCAACTCCGCGCAGACCCCGGTTGAAGTTCGGGGCGAATTCGACTAGGTTCTTGCGCTTCGGGCGTGGTGTCGTCCACGCACGATACAGAAGGGATGTAGGCCCAACTCGTCGTGCCCCCACCGCACGACGGGAATTTGGCAGGCCTTACCGCACGGGATGGCAGGGACGACAACCTCAACCATCCCCAAGGAATCGAGATCCATGACGCAGAGCGCAGCGCAACCGACCCCCGAGAAGCACCCGGTTTCCGAAGGCAAGAAGGCCCCCGACTTCTCGTTGAAGAATCAGGACGGCAAGGTCGTGAAACTGTCCGGGTTCAAGGGCAAGAACGTCGTCCTGTACTTCTATCCGAAGGACGGGACCCCGGGCTGCACGACGGAAGCCTGCGCGTTCCGCGACGCGGTCAACCTGAACAAGCTGAAGGCGCTGGACGCCGTCGTCGTCGGGATCAGCCCGGACGACGTCGCGTCGCACAACGCGTTCTGGACGAAGTTCCTGTTGGGTTTCGACCTGCTGTCCGACCCCGACCACAAGGTCGCCGAGAAGTACGGCTCGTGGGGCGAGAAGGTCCAGTACGGCAAGCGGACGATGGGCATCATCCGGTCGACGTTCATCATCGACAAGAAGGGCGTCATCAAGAAGATGTTCCCGAAGGTCAAGGTCGACGGGCACGCCGAGGAAGTCCTGGCGGCCTTGCGCGGGGACTGAAGCGCCCGCCGAGTGCTTGAACTCGATCGTGACGGCCCGCCGGGAGACGCTCCCGGCGGGCCGTCACGCGTTATGCACCCCCCTCTCGAAATCAGGTCACCGCGCGCCGCACTTCACTTTCGCGCCGCGGCTGCCCGATAAGTCTTGGACGGATT
>JAEUIB010000472.1 GCA_016795255.1 Planctomycetota bacterium | reverse complement strand
GAACTCGGCAACGCCGCGCAGGTCTACGCGCGCTACCAGCTCGACGGCGTGAGCGCGGGCGTCGGCCTGTTTCGCAACCTCGTTCCGGTGATCCTCGAAGGAGCCGTCGCGAACGGACCCGGCTTCGGCGCCGGCAGCACGTGGATCGATCCTCGGCACGCCGCGGCCGCGGCGAACGGGCAGTTGCTCGTGGTCGGCCGCATCGACGATCCGACGGTCCCTTCGGGCAGCGACCCGGTCCTCGCCCGCGTCACCGTCAGCGGCAGCGGCCAACTCACGGCCCAGCAAGCCCTGTTGAAGGAAGGCCAGCCGATGATCGGAGCACCCGGCCCGATCACCGAGATCGCCGACGGCCGCGATGCGATCGCCCTCGGCAACGACGGGAGCTGGATCGGCATCCCGATCACGCAGCCGCCGCAAGGCCCGGCGCGCGCGTCGATCGTCCGCAACGGCCAACCGATCGCGACCGACGACCAGCCGTCGCCGATCCCCGGCCGCAATTGGGCGAACCTCGCGCAATCGCGCGTTGCGATCAGCGATTCGGGCCTGCCGGCGTTCCGCGGCCGACTGACCGGAGCTCCCGGCACCAACGAGGTGATCGTCGTCGGGAACCAAGTGCTCGTCCAACGCGGCGACGTCCTCGTCGACACGGCGCCGTTGCCGATGACGAGCTTCGAGAACTCGCCGATCGACGTCAGCAACGACGGCGACGTGTTGTGGGCCGGCCGCATCGGCGTGGCCCAGAAGGGTTCGGGTCGCGCGCTCTTCGTCAACCAGCGCGTGATCGTCCGCGAACAGCAGACGATCGTCGACGGCGCCGTCGTCGTCGCGCTCGGCGGAACGCGGCGGTTCGCGTTCTCGGACGGCGGTCGTCGCGTCGTCGCCCACGTGCTGTTGTCGAACGGGCGCGAGAGCGTGATCGCGATCGACCTCGGCAATTGGCAGGCGTTGCCGGGCCAGCTCGGCAGCGCGTTCGGCATCCCGCACCTGTGGGGCTCGGGCAACTTGATCGAGGACTTCCCGGTCGCGGTGAACCTGCACGGCGCGCGGCCGAACTCGCCCACGGTGCTCGTGGTCGGCTTCGCTCCCGTGAATCAAACGGTCGCGGGCATGTTGATCGTCCCCTCGCCCGATTTCGTGATCACCGATGTCGCCACGGACGGCTTCGGCACCGCAGTCGTCTCGGATCGCTGGCCGAAGGGCATCCCGGCAGCGACGCCGACGTTCGCCCAATGGTTCGTGTTCGACCCGACCGCGCCGAACGGAGTCGCCGCGAGCAACGCGATCGTCACGCAGAGCCAGTGACGCCGCCGAGGGCGTCGCGCCGGAAACGGCGGAAAAGGGGTCAGCCCCCGTGCGAGGACGCACGGGGGCTGACCCCTTTTCGGGCTCGAATCGTCGTCCTGTCGCGACGAAGCCGTGCGAAGTCGAACAGGGGCTGACCCCTTCGCCCCTTCGCCTACACTCCTCGCCCCGATCGCTCGGGGCAGGGAGTGTCTCCGCACATGGACCGTTTGGATCAACCGGCGACGCTGTCGATCGCGGTCTCGCACCTGCCCCGCGTGCACTACGCGATGCAGCAGAACGACGTGCCGATCGTCGGTGAACTGACCGCGACGAATTCGGGCACGACCGATCTCGTCGATCTCGACGTCCGGATCACGATCGACGGCGGACTCGCGAAGCCGCTCGCGCTGCACGTCGATCGCATTCCGGCCGGGGGGACGTGGCGACTCGGCCCGCTCGCGCTCGACCTCGACGGCGAACTGCTCGTGCGCCAGACCGAGCGCGAGAAGACCCGCCTGCGCGTCCGCGTGACGACGAAGGACACGCTGGTCGCCGAGCACGACTCGACGATCGAGATCCTCGCGCGCGACGAGTGGAGCGGCCTCGCGACGCTGCCCGAGATCCTCGCGGCGTTCGTCCAGCCGAATCATCCGGACGTCGCGCGCGTGCTGACGGCCGCGTCGGCCCATCTGTTGCGCACGACCGGATCCGGCTCGCTCGCCGGGTACCAAGCCCGCGACCCGCACCGCGTCCGCGCGATCGTCGCCGCGATCGACACGGCGATCGCCGAGCTCGGCATCGCGTACGCGAATCCCCCGGCCGGCTTCGAGCAGATCGGCCAGCGCGTCCGCACGCCCGACCGCATCGTCGAGACGAAGCTCGCGACGTGCCTCGACCTCGCGACGTGGTACGCGGCCTGCTTCGAGCAGGCGGGCCTCCACGCGCTCGTGATCCTGGTCGACGGTCACGCGTTCGCCGGAGCGTGGACGCACGACGAGTCGTTCGCCGAGGCCGCGCTCGACGACGGCTTGCGCGTCAAGAAGCGCGTCCAACTCGGCGAAATCGTCGTCGTCGAAACGACGTGCGCGACCGACGCGACGCGCCCCGGCTTCGAACACGCCGAGAGCTCCGCACGCGCGCGCTTCGACGATTTGGGCACGTTCCTGCTCGCGGTCGACGTCGCCGCGGCGCGCCGAGCGCGCATCCGCCCGCTCCCACATCGCACCGCCGCGGAGCTGTTCGCGAGCGGCCCGGCGCCGACGCCTGGGCCAGCACCCGGGCCAACGCCCGGCCCAACACCCGGGCCGCCACCCGGGCCGACGCCCGAGCCGATGCCCGAGCCGTCGCAGCCCACCCCCGCACCCGAACGCATCGAGACCCCGCACGGGCGGCTCGAGCGCTGGAAGCGCAAGCTGCTCGACCTCTCGTTGCGCAACCGCCTGCTCAACTTCCGCGAGACGAAGCGCGCGCTGCCGCTCGTCCGCGTCGACGTCGCCGCCCTCGAGAACGCGCTGGCGGCCGGCGTCGCGTTCACGCTGCGCTCGCGCGAACACCTCGACAGAGTCCGCGGCCCGCGCGACGCGACACTGCATCGCGAACGCACCGGCGCCGATCTCGTCGACGCGTTCGTCGCCGACGAACTCGCGCACGGCCGGCTCTACGCGAACCTCGACGCGGACACGCTCGACACGCGCCTCGTCCATCTGTTCCGCGAAACCCGGCTCGAGATCGAAGAGTCCGGCGCGTCGACGCTGTCGCTCGCGATCGGCTTCCTCGTGTGGTTCGAATCACCGGCCGCGACCGAGCCGCGCCGCGCGCCGATCCTGCTGCTGCCGCTCGTGATCGAGCGTGCGTCGATCCGCGAATCGTTCCGGCTGCGCCTCGCCGACGAGGACATCCGCATCAACGAAACGCTGCTCGAAATGCTGCGCGCCGAATTCCCGCACATCGACACGCGAGGTCTCGACGAGCTGCCCGAGGACGACTCGGGGCTCGACGTGAAGGCGATCCTCGATCGCTTCCGCGCCGCGGTGAAGGATCAGCCGCGCTTCGACGTCGAGGACTCCGCGACCGTCGGGTCGTTCTCGTTCGCGAAGTTCCTGATGTGGCTCGATCTGCAGGCGCGAGCCTCGACGCTGATGCAAGCGCCGGTCGTCCGCCACCTCGTCGAGCGCCCCGGCCACCGCTTCGCGACCGACGTCGCGTTCGCGCAAGCGGATCGCCTCGACGCGAGCTGGCAGCCGTCGCGGTCGTTCTGCCCGCTCGACGCCGACTCGTCGCAACTCGCCGCCGTGGCAACGGCGACGTCCGGGGCGAGCTTCGTCCTGCAGGGTCCGCCCGGCACCGGCAAGTCGCAGACGATCGCGAACCTGATCGCGCAAGCCCTCGCCGACGGCAAGCGCGTGCTGTTCGTCGCCGAGAAGCGCGCGGCGCTGTCCGTCGTCCACGAGCGCCTGAAGAAGGTCGGCCTCGACCCGTTCTGCCTCGAACTGCACTCGAACAAGATCAGCAAGACGCTCGTGCTGGCCCAGCTCGAAGCCGCGCTCGACGCCGAGGCCGACGGCGCCTCGACCATCGCCAGCGCCGGAGCGCTGGTCGACGTGCGCGAACAGCTGAACGCGTACGTCGCCGCGAGCCACGAGAAGCGCGCGATCGGCCTCAGCGTCTACGAGGCGCGAGCGCGCGTCCTCGCACTGACCGGGACGCCGGAGCTCGCGCTGCGGTTCGACGCGCCGGCATCGATCGACGCGGCGACGTTCGAGCGAGCGATCGCGG
>JAEUIB010000444.1 GCA_016795255.1 Planctomycetota bacterium | reverse complement strand
ACCGGTCCTCGCGCCCGCGGTGTCGAGACCCGTCCCGACGCGGTGCCCGGTGCAACCCCTGGATGGTTGGCCGTCGATGGCTGGCCTTGGATGGCTGGATGGCGCGCAGGCGTCATCGGCCTCGCATTGGATCGCTCTTTCTCTCTCCCCCCGTTCCCGCTTCGTACCCCGGAGGATTCCCGCTGATGATCCGCACGACGGTCCCAGGACTCGTCGCTGGCGCGCTTGCCGCGTTGGCGTGCTCTCCCTTCGCGCTCGCTCAATTTGTGCCCGGTGCGCCCGGTGCGCCCGGCGCCGACGGTGCCCGCTCGACGCAACTCGACGCGTTCTTCGCGCGTCACGGAGACGGCTGGAAGGTCGCGGTCGACGTGGCCGCCGGCAAGCCCACGTTCGTCTGGGGTCAGCGCATCCCGCACCAGGGGAACGCGCCGCGCACCGACGTCGAGTTCGCCGCTGCCGCGATGGCGGCCGTCGACTCGAACGTCGACGTGTTCGGGTTCGACTCGCGCGAGCTGCAACTGCGCCGCGTCGAGTTCCTCGACCTCGCGCAGTTCGGCAGCTCGGACAAGGTCGCGGTGACGTTCGACCAGGTCGTCGACGGCATTCCGGTCGTCGCCGGTCACGTCAGCGTGTTGTTCGATCGCGCGACCGGTGACGTGATCGCCCTCGACACGACCGGTGTGCCGGGTGCGGGGTCGATCGACCTCGTGCCGAACGGCACGCTCGACGCCGCGATCGCCGCGGCGAACGTCGCCTACGAGCAGAAGATCGGCGCCCCGGCGCTGTCGGTCGACGACGTCACGATGGGCGTCATGGGTCCGTCGATCCACTGGGGTCGCAAGAACGTGCTCGCCGAGCGCGGACCGACGCTCGTCTACGTCCTCGAACTCTCGTCGCCCGGCTTCCTGTCGCTCGCGGACGTGCCCGCGCAGGCGCGCGTCTACGTGTCGGCCGAAGGCGACGCGACCGTGTTCCACGTCGAGGCGACCGCGCACGCCGTGATCGGCGGCAACGCGTCCGGCCACACGAACACCGGTGGTGAGGTCAACACGACGACGAACCAGGAGACCGTGCCGTTGCCGTTCATGCACGTGCGCAACGGCAGCGCGGGCGGCGCGATCCTCGCGACGACCGACGAGAGCGGCAACTTCTCGATCGCCGGCAACGGCCCGACGAACTTGTTCTTCGAACTGCGCGGCCCGTTCGTGAACGTCAACAACGGCCAGGGCGCCGACTCGTCGTTCACGATCAACGGAGCGACCAACGCCGCGCCGGTGAACGTGATGTTCAACCCGTCGAACCTCGAGTTCCCGAGCGGCGAAATGGCGGCCTACTACTGGGTCAACCAGTTCCGCCTGTGGGTGAAGAGCGTCGACGCCGCGGACACGTCGATGGACTTCCAGATCGTCGCCGACGTCAACCAGAACAGCGTCGCGGGCATCACCACCTGCAACGCGGTGTGGGTCGGCAACGCGATCCAGTTCCTGAAGACGGGCGGCGGCTGCTCGAACACGTCGTACCGGCCGGTCGTCCTGCACGAAGAAGGCCACTGGGCGAACGACGTCTACAACAACGACTCGGGCATGTCGGGAGCCTTCCACGAAGGCAACGCCGACGCGTGGGCGTACACGATCATGGACGACCCGTGCCTGAACTCGTTCTCGGGCGGCGGTTGCCTGCGCAGCGCGCTGCAGACGTCGGTCAAGAAGTGCGCGTCCGACGGCAGCGAGAGCTGCAACGGCGGCGGGTCCCACACCGAGGGCCAGGCGCTGGCTTCGGCGATCTGGAAGGTGCGCGACAACCTGAACGTGTCGCTCGGCAACGGCCCCGGCGACGCGGTCCACGACGCGCTGTTCCTCGGCTGGATGCAGTCGTTCAACGACAAGGTCATCCTGAACGTGATCCAGGACCACTGGCTCGCGCTCGACGACAACGATGCGAACGTCGCCAACGGCACGCCGCACTTCACGGAGATCACGACGGGCTTCAAGGCCTACAACTGGCCGACGATCGCGCTGCCGGACCTCGCGTTCACGAGCGTGGTCGGGCCGGCGCAGAACGCTTCGGTGTCGCCGTTCCAGGGCAACCAGATCACGGCGACGATCACGTCGTTGCTGGGTTCGGTCGCCAGCGCGCAGGTGCGCTTCTCGGTCAACAACGG
>JAEUIB010000431.1 GCA_016795255.1 Planctomycetota bacterium | reverse complement strand
GTCACGCTCGCGAAGCCGACGTCGCTGAACGTTCTCGTGTCTCGCGTGAAAGCGCGGCTCGGCGTGAAGTCCGTCCACGTCGCGGCCGCGACGCGACCGGCGAACGCGCCGATCACCACGATCGCGTTGTGCGCGGGCGCCGGAGGTTCCGTGCTCGAGCACGCACGCGCCGACGTGCTGCTGACCGGCGAGATGCGCCATCACGATGCGTTGGCCGCCGTGGCGCGTGGCTGCAGCGTGATCGTCGCGGGCCACGCCGAGACCGAGCGTCCGTATCTGCCGACGTTCGCGAAGTCCCTGCAGAGCAAGCTCGGCCGCGCCGTCCGCGTCCGCGTCGCGAAGTCCGATCGGGGTCCGTTCTCTCCGCGGTGAGCGAACGTGAATCGATCCGATGGATTCGCGTTCACGGTCTCTTCAGCGACGCGTCGACGATCACGGAACTCCGGCGCGAAGCGCGTTGCTCAGTGCCACGCCCTGCGGCGCCAGCGGATCGACGATCGCGTACTGGAAGTGGAGTTGAGTTCCCGCCGCACCCGGTGGCCACGTGTTCCACGGCAACGTGATCGCGCCATCGCTCGACGTCGGTAGGACGAGCGTGAGGAGGATCGGGAACGGAGCGAGCGTCCCTCCGAGGAACGGCACGGCGTTCTCGGCATTCGACACGCAGAGGATCGATGCGGCGAGCGGCGCCGCCTTCGACAACACGAGTGCGCCCGACGAGCCGGCCTCGAGGAGGCCAGCGCCCTCGAACTCGGGTATCCCGTGCGTGCCGCGCAGGCCGAATCCGAGTTCGCTCCATCGGCCGCGGATCGCGAACGTCCGGTACCCGACGGAGCAGGTCGCCGCGGAGTACGCGAGCCCGGACGGCGGCAGCGCGATCTCGGTCGGAAACGTGGTCAGGTCGCCCCACATCACCAACACTCCGTCGCTGCGTGTCGCCGTCGAGTGGTGCCAGCCCGCGTCGACGTCGACGTAGCGCAGGCCCGGCGGCAACACCGGGACGTTGCATTGACCCTTCGAGTTGTCGCCCCACGCAGAGACCGATCCGTCGCTCGCGAGCGCGAGTCCGTGGAAGTTGCCCGCGCTGATGTCCGTGAACACGTGACCGGCCGGTGCGATCGGCACGTTCAGTTGTCCGGCCGAGTTGCCGCCCCACGCGATCAGCGATCCGTCGCTTCGCAGCGCGAGTCCGAACGTGCCGAGGATGTCGACGTCGTCGTACTTCAGTCCGACGGGAAGCGCTGGGACTTGGAGCTGTCCTTGCAGGTTCGAACCCCAGGCGACGATCGCTCCGTCGCTGCGGCGAGCCAAGGCCGTCGAAAAACCCGCGACCGCGTCGACGTACGTCAATCCGGGCGGCAACGCGGGACTCTGACCGATGCTCGAGGAAAAGCTACCCCACGTGACCAAGGTCCCATCGGACCGGCGCGCGATCATGAACCCGTTGCCACCGGTGACGTCCGTGTAGCCGAGCCCGGGAGGCAATGGCGGCGCTGTAGAGCCGGACGGGAGCGACGTGCCCCATTCGACGATCGAGCCGTCCGCGCACTGCGCGACGTAGTGGTCCTGGGCCGCGGCGAAGTCGATGAACGCCGTGCCCGCGGGGGGCTCGGGGGCGTTGCACTGCGCGTACGTGTTGTCACCCCAAGTGACCAGCTTGCCGTCGTCGCGCAGGGCGACCGAGTGGTGCCGACCACCGTCCACGGCGATGAACTTCATGCCGGCCGGCAACGTCGGCACCGTGAACTCGTTGGTGAAGAGGACGCCGAACACGCTGACCGAACCGTCGCTGCGGAGCGCGAGCGTGTGGTACGGCCCGGTCGCGACGCCGGTGTAGACGACGCCGTTCGGCAATGGTGCGACGTCCGCTTGGCCGTACCAGGTGCCCCAACCGACGGCGAAGATTTCGCCGTCGGAACGAAGCGCGGCCACGTGCTCGTCGCCGGCGACGAGCTTCAAGTAAGAGACTCCGGCGGGCGGCGCAGCCAACGGCGCGAGATTCATGCCGTTGCCCCACACGACGATCGTGCCGTCCGATCGCAGCGCGGCGGACAACCGGCCACTTGCTGCTACTTGCGTGTAGGTGAGTCCCGGCAACAGCGCGGGCACGTTGCATTGACCCGCATTGTTCTTGCCCCACGCCACGACGACGCCATCGCTGCGCAATGCGAGCGAGTGTTCCAATCCGGCCGCCACGCCGACGTACGTGAGCCCGGCCGGAAGCGCCGGTACGTCGCAGATCCCTGCCGTGTTGTATCCCCACGCGATCACGGAGCCGTCATTGCGCAGCGCGACGGAATGGACTTCACCCGCCGCGGCATCGACGTACCTGAGGCCGGCGGGAAGGGGAGGAGGCACGCACGCCCAGTACCCGTTCCGCCCGAATCCAACCATCGAGCCGTCGGCGCGTCGCGCGAACGTCACGAACTCATCCGCGATGACGTCGACGAACGATTCGTGGTTCCAAGCGCCGTCGAACACCGTGATCCCGCGACCGACGAGTTCCGACTGCGCCGCGACGCACGGCGAACATCCGAGGACGACCGCGAGGCCGCCGAAGGCTCGCGCGAGCGCACGAAGTCGCGGAGCTCGGCCGAAACTGCCGCGGTCACGCCGGGTACGAGAGCGACCGGATCGGGAGCGTGGTCGTACGGAATCCAGCATGGTCGGTCCCTTCGATTCCATCGCCGCGCGACCGGGCGATTCTGCATCCGGGTCGAGCAAGGCTCGCGCGGTCTCGGGGCTCACCGTAGCGGTCTCGGTGCGCGGAGGCGCCCGCGGACGACCCTCACCTGGCATTCGGCCGGGGGGGGGCGGCCGCGGCAGCGGACTCAGCGCCGTACGACCTTCGCGTCGATGTCCACTCCGACCGGACAATGGTCGCTGCCCTGCACCTCGGGCCACAGGAACGCATCCTTCACGTGCTTCATCGCGCCCGGGGACGCGAGCACGTAGTCGATGCGCCAGCCGATGTTCTTCGCGCGCACGCCGAAGCGCTGGCTCCACCACGAGTACGCGTCCTTGGCGTCGGGATGCAGCGCGCGGAACGTGTCGGTCCAGCCCGAACGGATCCAGCGGTCGAACTCGTCGCGCTCTTCCGGCAGGAAGCCGCTCGTCTTCGCGTTCTCCTTCGGGCGCGCGAGGTCGATCTCGCGGTGTGCGGTGTTGAAGTCGCCGAGCACGAGGATCGGCCGTCCGGCCTTGCGCTCGGGCTCGAGGCGATCGAACAGGCGGCGGTAGAACGCGAGCTTGAAGGGCACGCGGCCGTTGTCGCGATCCTTGCCGCTGCCGTTCGGGAAGTAGCCGTTCACGATCAGCAGTTCGCCGAGGTGGGCGAACTGCAGTCGGCCTTCGACGTCGAACTCGTCGACGCCGAGGGCCGTCTCGACGCGCTCCGGTGCGACGCGTGAATACAGCGCGACGCCGCTGTAGCCCTTGCGCTGCGCCGACGCGAAGTGCGCGTGGTAGCCCGCCGGCCGGCGGAGCGGCTCGGGCACTTGGCTCTCCTCGACGCGGATCTCCTGCAGCGCGACCACATGCAGAGGATCCCTCGCCAGGAACGCGTCGAAGCCCTTTTGGGCGATCGATCGCAACCCATTGACGTTCCACGACACGATGCGGAGCGGTTTCGCGGCCATGGCCCACGTCTACCCGCCCGTCCCGGCCGACGCCAGCGGCCGCGAGCGACCTCGGCGCGGCTCGTGCGAAGGGCCGTCGCCGACGCCCCGAACCGCGGCGGTCCCAGGCGCGGTCTTCGCTCCAGATTCGCGGCCGGAATGGCCGATGCCTCCACGAGTTCGCACGATTCCCGGCGCCGAATCCGAGGGGCCGCGGGGTCGTCCGCCACTGCCCCAGGATCGTCATGACGCTGCGACTGCAGACGCGGTTCCTGTCCCTGATGTGCGCGCTCGCCGCGGTGTTCGTGGTGGGGCTCGTCGCCGTGCGTTCCGAGCAACGCCAGTCGCTCGATCGCCTGCTCGACGTCCAGCGCGTCGAACTCGAGACGACGCTCGCCACGCTGCTGCGCAGCCGGTCGGCGCAATTGCGCACGTTCGCCAACGACTACTCGCTGTGGGACGAGATGGTCGAGTACACGGCGACGCACGACGCGGCCTGGGCCGACGCGAACGTCGGACTCGGCATCGCGACGTTCGACGCCGACGGGGCGTGGGTGTTCGACGCGGACTTGAAGGGGCTCTACGCCGTCGTCGGTCTCGAGTCGCCGCAGTCGCTGACGACGTCGCCGCTCGATCCGGAACGTCTGCGCGATCTGCTGCACGGCCGCCGCGAGTGGTTCGCCCACTTCTTCGATCGCTCGGGCGACGCGGTGACCGAGTACTTCACCGCTCCGATCCAGCCGGGGAACGACGCGGCGCGGACGTCGACGCCGCACGGGTTCCTGCTGATCGCTCGCGCCTGGGACACCGCGGAGATCGAGGCGATCGGCGCGCTGGTCCGCGGTCGCGCGTCGTTGCACGACGAACCCGAATCCGAACCCGAGCCGTCCCGCGACGGCGATCCTTCGAACATCGTGATCCATCGCGATCTGCTCGGCATCGACGGCGAGCACGTCGCTCAGTTGCACCTGAACGTACGATCGCCGTTCATCTCCGCCGCGCGTTCCGAAGTCGATCGCGTGCTGATCACCAGCACGACGTTCGCGCTGTTCTGCGTCGCGCTCGTGGTCGTCTTCTTCGTGCGCTGGGTCAACCTGCCGCTGCGTCGCATCGTCGACGCGCTGCGTCGCAACTCCGTCGAGCGGCTCGATCGGGTCCGCACGCTCGCGCAGGAGTACGGCGCGCTGACGACGCTGCTCGAGCGTTCGATCCAACACCGCGAAGAACTGACGCGCGAGATCGACGAGCGCCGCCGCATGGAGGCCGAGGTCGTGCGCGCCCGAGACCGCGCGGAGCGGGCCAACGCCGCGAAGAGCCAGTTCCTGGCCAACATGAGCCACGAGATCCGGACGCCGTTGAACGGCGTGCTCGGCATGGCCCGACTGCTGCTCGACACCGAACTCAGCGAGGAGCAGCGCGACCTCGCCAGCACGATCCGCTCGTCGGGCGAGGCGCTGCTCGGCGTGCTCAACGACGTGCTCGACTTCTCGAAGATCGAGGCCGGCAAGCTGACGATCGAGTCGGTGGCGTTCGCGCCGCGACGCATCCTGGACGAGACCATCCAATTGTTCTCGGCCGCGGCGCAAGGCAAGGGACTGGCGCTGTTCGCCGACCTCGATGCGTCGTTGCCCGCGTTCGTGCTCGGCGATCCGCTGCGACTGCGGCAGATCGCGTCGAACCTCGTCGGCAACGCGATCAAGTTCACGCAGCGCGGCCAGATCGTGCTGCGTGCATCGGTCGCGGAATCGACGGCGACCGAAACCGTGCTCGCGGTCGAGGTCGAGGACTCGGGCATCGGGATTCCGCCCGAGTACCTGAGCCACCTGTTCGAAGCGTTCTCGCAGGCGGACGGCAGCACGTCGCGGCGCTTCGGTGGCACGGGCCTCGGGCTCGCGATCAGCAAGCGATTGGCGACGCTGATGGGCGGCACGATCGAGGCGACGAGCACGGTGGGGCGGGGCACGACGTTCCGCTTCACGGTGCGTTGCGCGCCGATGGCGAACAGCCCCGCGATCGAGTCGCATCCGGCGATCCGCGGTCGTGTGATCCTGATCGCCGACGACCTCGGGACGCGTCGCGCGGTGTTGGCGAAGCGCCTGTTCGAACTCGGCGCGGAAGTCGTCGTCGCCGGAGTCGACCCCGCGGCGTGCGCCGCCCAGGTCGGCGACGGAGCCCACGTCGCGATCGTCGCGGTCGAGTCGGAGCAACGGGCCGCGCTCGCGTGCTTCGACGCGATCAAGCGCGCGTCCCCGGCGACGAAGTGCATGGCGCTCGCGCCGTTCGGCACGCGCTTCGACGCGGCGCATCCGGGAACGCCCGCGATCGAGTCGACGCTCGCGTTGCCGTGGACCTCCGAACTGCTGCAGAGCCGGCTCGCAGGTTTGTTCGTGGTGCCGAGCCGAGTCGCGGTGCACGAGCAGGCCGCGCCGTCCCGCGACGGCCCGATGCCGCTCGTGCTGCTCGCCGAGGACAACCCGGTCAACCAGAAGGTCGCCGGCAAGATGCTCGAGCGCCTCGGCTTGCGCTGCGAGATCGTCGGCAACGGCCGGCTCGCCGTCGAAGCCGTGCGCCGGACGAAGTTCGACCTCGTGCTGATGGATTGCCAGATGCCCGAAATGGACGGTTACGAGGCGACCGCGGCCCTGCGCGCGATGGAGAGCGCCGGGGCGGACCGGCTGACGATCGTCGCGATGACGGCGAACTCGATGTCGAGCGACCGC
Organism: Planctomycetota bacterium; assembly: GCA_016795255.1. Lineage (GTDB taxonomy): Bacteria > Planctomycetota > B15-G4 > B15-G4 > JADJEK01 > JADJEK01. Next base: position 3,180 of record JAEUIB010000431.1, on the reverse strand, counting down.
TTCCGCTGTCTCGGCGCCGGGATGGACGACTACGTCGCGAAGCCGGTCGACTTCGAGATCCTGCGCGCCACGCTCGCCAAGTACCTGCCGATCACCGCGTCGGTGTGACCCTCTCCGTGTCCGGCGCCGCACTCGGGTTGCGCAGTGTGTGTGCCCGCAGCACCGCTTCGGGGGCCGTCTGGCTACAGTGACCCGCCAAGGATGGGTCACGCCATGGACATGCCGGAAACCCTGTACACGCGCTTCGTCGACGGGCTGAACACCGACTACGAGCGCCTCCACACCGCCAAGGAAGACGCCTTCTGGGCCGCGTACATGGGATTGCTCCCGGACGCCGAGAAGTCGCGCGCCGACCTGGTCGCGAAGGACAACGCGTGGAAGCGCTTCCTCGCCGACCCGACGCGGCTCGAGCAGGTGCGCGAGATCATCCAGCGTGGCCAGGACGCGTGGAACGACGACGACGACGACGTCGAGATCCCGACCGCCGAAGAGGCGACCGCGCTCGACGGTTGGCTCGCGACGTTCGAAGCGCACGTGATCGAGAGCAAGGCGGCGCAGAAGCTGCATGAAGAGATCACGCAGGACGAGGGCTCGCTCGCGACCGCGCGCGGCGGGATGAAGCTCGGCTACACCGCCGCCGACGCGACGTTCGTGCCGGCGAGTTCGGTGCGCCTCGGCGTGCTGATCTCGAACGACAAGGACGAAGCCGTGCGCCGCGCCGCGTGGGAAGGGCTGCGCTCGATCGAGCAGTTCGTGCTCGAGCACGGCTTCCTCGAGATCGTCAAGAAGCGCAACCGCCTCGGGCGCATGCTCGGCGGCGAGGACTTCTACGACGCCAACGTCCGACGCGTGGAGGGCATGACGAAGGCGCAGGTCTTCGAACTCCTCGACGACCTCGAACGGCGGACGCGCGATCGCGCGCAGGAGTCGCTCGCCGAACTGAAGAGCAAGCACGGACCCTCGGTGCTCGAGCCGTGGAACCTGCGCTACCTCGCGGTCGGCGACATCTCGAACGAACTCGAGCCGTACTTCCCGTTCGACCAGGCGCTCGAACGCTGGGGTCGCACGTTCATGGGCCTCGGCGTCGACTATCGCGGCGCGGAGCTCGTGCTCGACCTCGTCGACCGGAAGGGCAAGTACGAGAACGGGTTCATGCACGGGCCGGTGCCGGCGTGGAAGTGCCGCGGCACGTTCCGCCCGGCGCGGATCCAGTTCACGGCGAACGCGATCCCGGGCCTGATGGGCGCCGGCAAGCGCGCGATCGAGACGCTGTTCCACGAAGGCGGGCACGCCGCGCACTTCGCGAACAACGAGATGCCCGCGCCGTGCTTCGGTCAGGAGTTCGCGCCGTCGTCGGTCGCGTTCGCCGAGACGCAGAGCATGTTCTTCGACAGCCTGATCCAGGACGCGGCCTGGCAGACGCGCTACGCGAAGAACAAGGCCGGCGAGGCGGTCCCGCTCGACCTCGTCGAGCGCGCGGTCGCGAAGTCGCAGCCGATGAAGGCGTGGGGCGTCCGCGCGATGCTCGCGGTCTGCTACGGCGAGCGCGCGATCTACGAGATCCCCGACGCGGAGCTCACCCCGAAGCGCGTGCTCGACGAGTTGCGCGCGGTCGAGAAGCGGATGCTGTTCCTCGACCACGGATCGCCGCGGCCGATCCTCTCCGTGCCGCACCTGCTGTCCGCGGAGAGCAGCGCGTACTACCACGGCTACGTGCTCGCCGACATGGCGGTGCATCAGACGCGCGAGCACTTCCTGAAGCGCGACGGCCACATCGTCGACAACCCGCGCGTTGCTCCCGAACTGCGCGAGGTGTACTGGCGCGAGGGCAACTCGCGACGGTTCCGCGACTTCATCGAGCGCCTGACCGGCAAGCCGCTGCAGCCGGGCAGCCTCGCGGCGACGCTGAACCAGACGGTCGACGAAGCGGTCGAGCGGCAGCTCGCGATGGCGTTGCGCATGCAGCGCGTCGCCGAGTCGCGCGCGAAGGTCGACCTGAACGCGCGGATCCGCGTGATGCACGGCAACGAGCGGATCGCGAGCAACGTCGACGGCTCGTTCAAGGAGATGTGCTCGGCGTTCGCGAAGTGGGTGAAGAAGCTCGAGAAGGACGCGGCGACGAAGACGTGATGTCGCGCCGACTCCTGCTGCTCGCGGCGGTGCTGGCGGCGCTCGCGATCGTCGACGGAACGCTGTCCGCGATCGTGCTCCGCGACGGCACGTTCCGCGGCCGCAGGGTCGCGCCGTTCCATCCGCCGACGTTCACGTCCGAGCAGCGCGATCTCGCCCAGCGCTTGCGCGACGGCGTGGAGTTGCCGGCGACGAACGTGCGCTTCGACGCCGAACTCGGCTGGACGACGAGCGAGTCGTTCGTCGGCGCGAACGAGAGCTACGACGCGCTCGGCGCGCGCGGCGGTTCCGTGGGCGCGAACGCGCCGCGCACGAGTGGAGTCGATCGCATCGCGGCGTTCGGCTGCTCGTTCACGCACGCGGACGAGGTCGCCGACGCCGACGCGTGGTGCGCGCGACTGGACGAGCTGCGCGCGGACGTCGAAGTGCAGAACTTCGGCGTCGGTGCGTACGGCATCGACCAGGCGTACCTGCGATATCGCCGCGTCGCGGCGGCGATCGACGTCGACGAGGTCTGGCTCGGCTTCATGCCGCGCGCGGCGCTGCGCGTGATCTCGATGTACCGACCGGCGCTGGCCCACGAGGACCGCTCGGTCGCGCTGAAGCCGCGCTTCCAGATCGACGAGCGCGGCGAACTCACGCTGATCCCGCTGCCCGTGACTTCGCAGCGCGAGCTCGGCGAGTTGTTGTGCGCGACGGACGACGCGTTTTCGCGCGCGATCGCGCCGCACGACGCGTTCGTGCAGGCGTGGCCTTCGGCTTACGAGCCGCTCGGCGACCGCCTGTGGCATCGAAGCTTCGCGTCGCGGTTGCTCGTGACGAAACTCGAGGGCCGGGCACGGCCGCACGACGACGTGCTGCGCGATCCGACGTCCGAGGGATTCCGCGTCCTCCGCGCCGTGGTCGCGATGTTCCGCGCCGACGTCGAAGCGCGCGACGATCGCTTTCGCCTGCTGATCCTGCCGGACCGCCCGAGCCTCGACGCGTTCAAGGCCGCACGCGCGGGAGGCCCAGCACCGGCGTACGTGACGTTCGTCGAGGCGCTGGAGT
>JAEUIB010000393.1 GCA_016795255.1 Planctomycetota bacterium | reverse complement strand
AAGCGACCGGCCCGCGCGGCTTCGTCACGCCGCATGACGGTGTGTCGACCGACGCCGATGGCTCGTTCGAACTCACCGACGTGCCGTCGACGGGAGTTCGCCTGCGCGTCGACGGCGACGGGATCCTGCCGGTCGAACTCTCGATCGAGGCCGCGCGCATGCGCGACTTCGTCGTCGTCGTCGACCGCGCGCGCCGCATGCGCGTCGATCGAGCTCGCGGCGGATCGGGGTTCGTCCGCGTGCTCGACGCGGCGGGCGAGCCGTTGGCGCTCTACGCGGGCGCGCCGCTGCATCGGTCGCGCTGGGAAGTCGGCTTCGTCAACGCCGGCAAGTCCGAGGTGTTCGTCGTCTCGGCGCGCGCCACGACGCTGGTCGACCTCGCGAAGGACGGCAAGCGCGAGCTCGCGCGCATTCCGCTGACGTGGAACGACGACGAGGTGCTGGTCGTCACCGAGTGAAGCCGACGGCGCTCGGTGTCGCCGCCGCGACTTCGAAGCCCGGCGCGGCCGCCGAGCGCTCGAGCGACGACGTCGGCGCGACGACGAGCGTGCCGACGACGAGTTGCGCGAACAGCGGCGGGCTCGACGACGTCACGCGTCGCGCGAACTCCCACGTGCCGGCCGCGTCCGCGACGCCGAGCGCGAATGGCCCGACGGCGCCGAGGGGCATCGACTCGATCGCGATCGGAGTGCCCTGCGCGAGCGACGCATCGGCGAACGTGCTCGGCGCGAACCACGAGACGACCGCGGCGCCTGGGTTGCCGACGATGCGCAGCGACGACACCTCGCCGTGCCCGAGGAAGTACGCGTGCGCGAAGAACTCGTCGGCGCCGGTGTCGACCTTCGAGCCGACGACGCGCGGATCGCCTTCGACGTCGATCGTCGCGGTGACCGGGAACATGCATCCGCGGTCGATGCACGGTGAGTCCGCGCGCAGGTGGTAATCGCCGTTCGCCGCGTCGACGAACGCCGGGGCGGCGACGAAGTTGCCCGGCCCCGCGGTCGCGGCGCCGACGCACGAGTCCGCGACGAAGCCGGTCATCAACAAATCACTCGGCACGTTGCCGTGGACGATCGAGCGCAGCACGGTCGCCGTCGCGACGGTGCCGCCGACCGTGCTGATCCCGCCGCCCGGATGGCCGAGCGCGAGGTTGTCGGTGATCGTCGCGCCGAGCACTTGCATCAGTGGAGTGCCGAGCTCGCCGTTCTCGGTCGCCGCGATGCCGCCGCCGTAGAACGCGCGGTTGCGCGCGATCAGCGTCGATTCGACGTGCAGCCCGCCGCCGGCCGCGAGCGGCGGATGACCGAACACCGCGATCGCGCCACCGGACATGCCGGCCGTGTTGTCGACGAAGCACGAGCTGACGACGCGCGCGCGACTGGCGTCGTACGCGGCGACGACGAGGGCTCCGCCGGCACTGCTCGCGGTGTTGCGTTCGAACCAGCAGCGCTCGAGCACGAGGTCGTGCGCGCCGGCCGAATGCAGCGCGCCGGCGTCGATCGCGGCGTTGTCGCGGAACGTGCACCGCAGGAACTGCGCGGACACGTTCAGGTCGGCGTACGCACCGCCCTCGTTCGCGGAGTTCTGCGCGAACACGCAGTCGACGAAGCGCGGCGTCGGCTGCTGACCGAGCACCGATCCGTACGCGTACGCACCGCCGCCGCGCAGCGCGCCGTGGTTGTCGACGAACGTGCATGCGCGGAAGATCGGCGAGGCGTCGACGACCAGCGCGCCGCCGCCGGCGCGCTCCGTGACGTTCTGCACCGGACTGCCGATGCCTCCGCGGATCACGAAGCCGTCGATCACCGCGCCCGACGCGTCGACGCCTTCGATGCGGAGTGCGCTCGCGGCGAATCCGGTCGCGTCGAGCGTCGCTCCCTCCGGAGCGATCAGCGTCAACGACCGCTGGACGACGAGGGCTTCGAAGTACGTCGCCTGTGCGACCGTGATCGTGTCGCCGGGCGCGGCCGCGTCGATCGCGGCTTGGATCGAGTCGCCCGCCGCGACCTCGATCGTCCCGTCGTCGAACGCGTCGACGATCAAGAAGATCCAACCGAGCGACCAGTGCGAACTGCGCATGGGAACCTCCTGGAGCGAGTCCGTCGGAGGCACCGTGGCTGGGGGACGCGGTGTCTACGGGGTGGTATCCGGGAGGGGAGCCATGGTCACGGTCGCAGGGTGGGATCCATGAAATCCGCCGCGGCCGTGCGACCGTGCGAGGAACGCGCCCCGAGCGGCCGCCGGGGTGTTCCGGCGGGGTCTGCCCGAGAGGCTGACCGGCCACGGTTCGTCGGTGGAGTAGTCTGCGGCCGTCGCCTCGAGCCTGCGCGAGGGGAACGCGGAGAAGGTCCCATGAATCGATCGAGCGCGTGGTCGTGCGTCGTCCTTTGCTTGTGCATGTTCGCGTCGTCGCTCGCGAGCGCGGCCGTTCGCGTCGTCGGCGCCGGCGCGCTCCGTGACGTTCTGCACCGGACTGCCGATGCCTCCGCGGA
>JAEUIB010000392.1 GCA_016795255.1 Planctomycetota bacterium | reverse complement strand
GAACTCGGTCGCGATCTTGCCGCCGCCGCGCTTCTCGGCGCTCGCGTGATCGGCGAGGTCGTGGATGCGGTGCTTCGCGACCGACAGCAACCAAGAGCGGTAGGTCGCGAGGCCGTTCCAAACGTGCTTTTCGCGATCGCGCCACGCGTGCAGCAGCGTCTCCTGCCACACGTCCTCGGTCGACAGGTGGCGCTGCAACGCTTCGCCCATCCAGCGCTTCAGCACGACCATGCACGCGTCCGGCCCGACGGCTTCGATCAACGCGTCGAAGCGTTGCGGATCGAGGTGGGGGTTCTCGATGCCGTGGAAGGGGTCAGCCATGGCGGCGCAGGGTACGCCACACGCGGTCGACCGACAAAGAAGGAGGCGTGGACCCTTCGACCCACGCCTCCGTCCGCGAAACCGACGTCCCGGAGTTTCCTCCCTGGCTCAGAGGTCTCGACGCTCGCCGCGACGAGTCGCGGGCACCTGCTTCCCGTCACGGTTTGCGTACCCAGGAATGCCGTGCCCCGGGTCGTCGTTGCGGGAAAGTGGAAGATTTCCGGGCGTGACGTGATTTCTGCCGTCCGTGTCGGGCGTTCGCGCAGCGTCGGCCGAGGCTGTCCGCCAACGTCCTCGGCGATTCGTGCGGCCGACCGCCGGTCGTCCGCCCCGACGTCACCGGGCGATCTCCGAGGGCTTCCGCGCTCGCGACCTCGGCGGCGCCGTTGAACTCGCCTGCGCACGGCGATGGAATCGCGCGCCTCCGCTCGGGTGGGGAGGTTCGGCGTGTCCCCGGTCGTCCTGATCCTCGGTGTCCTCGTCGTCGCCGGTATCGCGGCGTACTTCGGACACCTCGCGCAGGAGAAGCGGCGCGGAGAGATGCGAGCTCTCGCGTCGAGCCTCGGCTGCTCGTTCCATGCGGACGACGACGGTCGCGGAAGTGCCCACGAGCATTTCGACGTGTTCGATCAGGGGCACTCGCGCCGCTTCTACAACACGATGACCGGGAGCGTGACCGTCGGCGACGACACGTACTCCGTGCGCGGCGGCGACTTCCTCTACAAGGTCACGTCGGGCGCCGGAAAGAACCGCCGGACCCACACGTACCGGTTCTCGTACTGGGTCGTGCACCTGGCTTGGCCGACCTGCCCCGCAGTGCGGATCCGTCCCGAGAACCTGTTCGACAAGCTCGCGGGCGCGCTCGGCTTCGACGACATCGACTTCGAGTCCGAGGAGTTCAGCCGACGCTTCCACGTGAAGTCGAACGACAAGAAGTTCGCGTACGACCTGATCGACCCGCGCATGATGGAGTTCCTGTTGCCGCGACTGACGACGACGCTCGAACTCGAGCACGGCAAGTTGCTGCTGGCGACCGGCTCCGACACGTGGACCGGCGAGCAGTTCAAGCGGCAGCTCGCGTTCGCGGGCGAGTTCCTGAAGCGCTGGCCGGAGCACCTGGTGGCACGACTCGACGCCGGAGCGCCGCATGCCTGACATCCTGATCTTCGCGGCCTTGCTCGCGGTGCCGCTGATCTGGTTCGTCGCGAACTACAACCGGTTCGTGCGACTGCGGCGGCACCTCGACGAGAGTTGGTCGAACATCGACGTCGAGCTGAAGCGCCGGCACGACTTGATCCCGAACCTCGTCAACACGGTCAAGGGCTACGCGGCGCACGAGAAGCAGGTCCTCGAACGGTTGATCGAGCTGCGCGCCGAAGCGATGGCCGAACGCAGTCGCGCTGCGCTCGCACGACGCGAGCAGCAGATCGAGGTCGGACTCGCCGGCGTGTTCGCCGTCGCCGAGGGGTATCCCGAGCTGAAGGCCGACGCGCAGTTCCGCTCGTTGCAGAAGGAACTCGCGCTGACCGAGGACCGCATCGCTGCCGCGCGGCGCTTCTACAACGGCAACGTGCGCGACCTGAACAGCCTGTGCGAGCAGTTCCCGACGTCGATCATCGCGTCGATGTTCGGGTTCGCGACGCAGGAGTTCTTCCAACTCGGCGACCCCGCGGAGCGCGATCCGGCCCGCGTGGACCTCGGGTCGTGAGTGCGGACGCGGGCTTCCCCGACCACTTCTCGCGCGCGGCGCGGTCGTACGCGGCGTTCCGTCCTCGCTATCCCGATGCGATCGTCGACTGGCTCGCGACGTGCGCGCCGCGGTGCGATCTCGCGTGGGACGTCGGCTGCGGATCGGGGCAGTTGTCCGACGTGCTGGTGACGCGCTTCGCGCGCGTGATCGCGACCGATGCCAGCGCGGAGCAGATCGCGCGGGCCAAGGCCCATCCGCGCATCGAGTACCGCGTCGCGCGCGCGGAGGATCCGGGACTGGACGCCGCGAGCGTGGATCTCGTCGTCGCGGCGCAGTCGGCGCATTGGTTCGCGCAGGATGCGTTCCACGACGTCGTGCGGCGCGTCGTCCGCGGCGCGGCGCCGATCGTGCTGCTCGCGTACGGGCGCGTCGTCGTCGACGACCCGGTGCGCGCGATCGTCGACCGCTTCTACGACGGTCCGCTGCGCGACCACTGGCCGCCCGAGCGCCGCCACGTCGAGTCGGCGTACCGATCGCTGCCGTTCCCGTTCGTCGAGTTCGCAGCGCCGCACCTCGAGTTGCGCGAATCGTGGGACCTCGAGCGCGTGCTCGGCTACATCGAGACGTGGTCGGCGACGCTGGCATTGCGCGCTCGCGATCCGAGCGCCGTCGATGCGTGGCGCGCGGAGATGACCGCGGCGTGGGGCGACCCGTCGAGACCTCGCGTCGTCACGTGGCCGCTCGCGATCCGCGCGGGTC
>JAEUIB010000382.1 GCA_016795255.1 Planctomycetota bacterium | reverse complement strand
GCGTGCACTCGCGTCGGGCGGGTTTTCTTTGACCGGGTCGACGCGCGCGCGAGTGCGACCTGCGCGTGGGGGCGAAAGCAAGCGCTCGGACGCGCATCACTCGTCGTCTTGCAGCTCTTCGAACACGGAGCCCGGCAATCGCTCGCGCAATCGATCGAGCGCGCGCCGATAGCGCACCGTGATCGTGTTCGGCTTCTCGCCGAGCAGCAGCGCGATCTCCGCGACGGGATTGCGTTCGATCCCGCGCAGCACGACGAGCGCCCGATCGTCGTCGTCGAGCGACTCGATCGCGCGACGCACGACGTCGACGCGTTCACGCGCGGCGAGCTCGGTGACGATGCGGGCGGACTCGGCCATGCGGTCGTCCGCCGCCGCATCCAGCGAATCCTGACGACGCGCTCCGTCCGCGCGCAGATGCGTCTGCGCCAAGCTGTTCAATCGGTGCAGCATCGTCGTCGCCAGGAAGCGCACGAGGACCGGCGTCATGCGCCCGTCGCGCGCGGCCAACCCGTCGAGTCGTGGCAGCGCGCGGACCCAGACGTCTTGCACCAGGTCCTCCGCCGAATGCGTGCGCGCCAGAGCGGCCAGCGGGCCGCGCAGTCGATGGCTCGCCTGGGCGAGCAACAACGGCGTGAATCGCTCGACCAGCCACGCCGTGCTGGCGGAGTCGCCGCGCACCGCTTCGCGAACGCGCAGCGTCGTCAGAGCGTGGAGGTCTTGACCCACGGGAGTCATGCCCCGGATTCTGCCCTGCAAACCGCGTGGCTGCCTGCACGTCCGCAAGTCATGGGATAGCTTTCGCGACCCATGGGCGACGCACCGGCCATCGTGTTCGCGTTCCTCGAGCGCTTCGCGCGCGACCGAGCGAACGGAACAGTCGGCCCCCGCGAGCATTACTGCGCGCTGTACCCGGGATACGAAGACGTGGTCGGGCACGAGTTCGATCGCCTGGATCTGGTGCAGCTGGAGGACGCCGCCGACGCCGCCGACGGTGCAAGTTCCCCGAACGACGGGCGGATCCCGGATGCCGTCGGTCAGGTGCTCGGGCCGTACCGGCTCGTCGAAGAGCTCGGTCGCGGCGGCCAAGGCGCCGTCTTCCGCGCGCGCGACGAACGACTGCAACGCGACGTCGCGGTGAAGGTCCTCCTCGGACACGGCGGCGCGTCGCTGCTCGCGCGCGAGCGCTTCCAACGCGAAGCGATCGTCGCGTCGCGGCTCGACCACCCAGGGATCTGCACGATCCTCGAAGCCGGCGAAGCCCGCGGCGTCGCGTGGGTCGCGATGCGTCTGGTCCCCGGCGAGACCTTGGCGAAGCGGATCGCGTCGAGCTCCGCGCCGCAGAACGCCGCCGAGTGGAACACGCGCCTCGAGCTGATCGAAGACGCGGCGCGCGCGCTCCACGCGGCGCACGAAGCCGGCGTCATCCACCGCGACGTGAAGCCCGGCAACTTGATGGTCACGCCGGAAGGACGCGCGGTCGTGCTCGACTTCGGCTTGGCGCGCGACCTCGACACGAACACGCCGACGCTGACCGCGAGCGGAGAACTGCACGGCACGCCGGCGTACATGTCGCCCGAGCAACTCGCGACGAAGCGCGTCGCGATCGATCGTCGTACGGACGTCTTCTCGCTCGGCGTGACGTTGTTCGAATCCGTCACGGGTCGGCGGCCGTTCGACGCGTCGACGCGCGAAGGCCTGTTCCGCGCGATCACGTCGGAAGAGCCGCCGTCGGTGAGCTCGCTGGTCCGAGGCGCGCCGCGTGACCTCGACGTCGTCGTCGCGACGGCGCTCGCGAAAGTCCGCGACCATCGTTACTCGACCGCCGCCGCGTTCGCCAACGACCTCCGCGCGGTTCGCGAGAGTCGACCGATCGCCGCGCGCCGCCCGTCGGCGTTCGTCCGCGTCGCGCGCTTCGTCGCGCGCGAGCCGGCGAAGGCGGCGCTGATGGGTGGGCTCGTGCTGGCGCTGATCGTCGCGGCCGGCGCCGTCGGATTCCTCGCGGCGCGATCGCGCGAGATCACCGAGGGTCGCAAGGAGCTGCGCCGCCAAGAAGTCGATCGCGCCGTCGTCGCTGCGTTCGCCGGCTGGCAGGCGCCGCCGATGACGCGTTCGCTCGACGCATTGCTGGCCGAGGATCCCGAGCTCGATCTCGTGCGCATCACGATGTTGCTCGGACTGCTCGAAGCGGGGCGTTACGACGACGTCCTCGCGCAACCGACCAAGGTCGACGACGCCGACACGGCCGCGGCGTCCGCCCGCATCCGCGCCGCCGCGTACGCCGCGATGGGGCGCGCGGATGCCGCCACGGCCGAATGCGCGGCGATCGACGCGGCCGAGCATCGCCCGGGACCGCTCGAACACTTCGCGCTCGGAGCCCTCGAGGAAGCGAAGCGCAGCGACGATCCGGCGAGCCTGAGCCGCGCGTGGGACCACTTCCGCAGCGCGCGCCTGCTGGCGCCGCGGGCGGAGTTCGTCTTCCACTACCGCGGAGCGATCGCGGCGCTCGCGGCGAACGACGCCGCGGCCGCGCACGAGAGCGGCGAAGCGCTGATCCAGATGTGGCCGGAATCCGCGTACGCGTGGTTCGCGCTCGGCACCATCCGGGGCAAGCTCGATGGCCCGCTGCCGGCGCTCGAAGCGCTCGAGCGCGCCGTCGCGATCGAGCCCGACTTCCCCGAAGCGTGGGTCAACATCGGGCTGTCCCACGTGATCCTCGGGGACGACGAGCGCGCGGACGCCGCGTATCGGAGCGGACTCGACGCCGTGCGCGGCAAGCGCGTGCCGTGGCATCTCCCGGCGTTGTGGGGGCGCGTGCTGTACGCGGCGCAGCGCTACGCGGACGCCGTCGTCGTGCTCGACGAAGCGGTCCGCCACAACGATGCGCTGATCCCGGAGACGAAGATGCTCGCGTCGTCCTTGCGCAAGGCCGGTCGCATCGCCGATGCGATCCCGTTGGCGCAGCGGATCCTCGCGCGCGATCCGCGCGACGCGGACGGCTCGAAGTTGTTGCGGCTGTCGTACGAGCAGACCGGAGCGATCGACGACGCGATCGCCGAATGCGAACGCCGTCTCGGCGTCGCGGTGGACGACGCCGAGACGGCGAACGAGCTCGAACGACTGAAGGCGTTACGCGCGTCGAACCCGTGATCGCGTCATTGCGTGATCACGGTCGACGTCGACCCGACGGTGTCGTAGCCGTGGTTCACGTTCGCGCTGGTCAGAGTGACGTCGACGAGCGTCCCCGGCACCGAGATCGCGACGACGTCGTTCGCGTGGCCCCAATCGGCGCGGTCGTTGTAGCAGTCGAAGCCGAACTGCGGCGCGAAGTCGAGGTAGCCGTCGATCGACGTCCGCGCGAGCCACAGGTCCGCCGTCGCGAACGGCACGGACGTGTCGGTCTTCGCGCTGAAACCGTACGCGAGGAAGCCGTCGGGACCGACCGCCGCGATGCCGACGAGATCGTCGCGCGCGTCGCTGCGGAAGCTCTTGAAGAACGTCGTCGCACCGTCGAAGTCGGTCGCGAACAGCCACGCGTCGCGCGTCGCGTTCGCGAGGCCCGTCGTCCCGGTCACGACGTAGCCGCCGTCGACCGCGACGATGCCGGTGATCGTGTCGTACGGCGTGTCGCCGGAGCTGCCGTTCACCGACTCGCCGGAGTAGACCTTCGACCACTGCAGCGCGCCGGTCGGTGACAGCGCGACGAGCATCGCCGAGTGGACGTTCGACGTGAACCACGACGGGGTCTGTCCCCCGAGCACGAACGTGCCGTCGCGGCCTTCGATGCCGGTGAACGCGTCGTCCCAGCCGAGCGTGCCGACCGCCGTCGCGAACGTCAGCGCGCGATTGGCGTCGAGCTTCACCGCGAAGAAGTTGTGCGAGTCGATCGTGCCGCTGCCGAGCGGCGCGTCCTCGTAGTCGATCCAGCCGACGAGCAGCATGCCGCCGTCCGCGGTGCCGACGACGCGCGTGAACGTGCCGCTCGTGAGGACCGGGCTCGGATCGAACTCCTTGGCGTAGATCACGGTGCCCGACGCGTCGCATTCGGCGAAGAACGGCCGCGCGGAGTTCAGTCCGACGTGGAGGATGTCGCCGGCGAAGATCACGGTGTCGCTCGGCGAACGGATCATCGAACGCATCGTGACGATCGTGCCGGCGGGGCCCGCGAACGTCTTCGCCCATTGCGGCGAACCGGTCGGACCGAGGCGATCGATGCGCGCGCCGGCCGTGGTGCCGGTCGCGCCGCCGAGTACGACGTCCCCGTTGAACGCGGTCGCGACGCCGACCGGGCGCAGCGAGTTGAACGCGAGGATCTGACCACGCTTCTCCCACTGCGGAGTGCCGTCCGCGGAGAGCTTGGCGAGGTAGGGGAGGTTGACCGCGCCGCTGCCGTTGCCGGCGACGAGGAAGCCGTCGGACAGCACGTGGACGGTCGTCGCCTCCTCCGTCGAACCGAGCGCGTAGACGCGCGACCAACGGTCGGTGGACGCCGGAACCGCGGCGAGCGGCCCGCCGGCATCGGCGACGTCGAACGACGCGAACGTGCCGAGCGGCGCTGCGAACAGGACGATGCCCGGGCCCATGTAGCTCGTCGTCATGAAGAACGTCGCGTCGACTTCCCACCACGGATTCGCGGTCGGATCGACGATCGTCTCGACCGTGAATTGCGCCGCGGCGGTCGGTCCGCCGATCGGGAAGCCGTTGAGCAGGATCTGGAACGTCACACCGGCGACGACCGAGAGCTCGACGTTCACCTGCGTCGAGCCGCTGACGACCGGCTTCGCGAATCGATGCACGTTGTTCGGCGATCCCGTCTGCGACGCGTGCATGCCGCCGGAATCGAGCGACAGATCGAACGACGTCTCGAACTGCTCGATCATCGCGAAGCGCGCACCGGCCTCGACGGTCCCCGAAACGGTGCCGATCAACCCGACGATGGGCAGGATCGACACCGTGCCGCTGACCGGGATCACGGCGAGCGGCAGCGTCGCGAGCGGGATCGTCGTCGAGAACGAACCGTTCGCGGTCGCGTCGATGTCCGCCGTGAGCGCGCCGTGGAGTTCGAGCGAGCCGCCGACGCTGCTCAACGTCCCGCCGCCGTCGACCGAAGCCTGGACGGTGTTGCCCGGCAGCGTCACCGTGAAGTTGCCGTTCAAGTGGGCGACGCCGCCGAGCGAGACGTCGTTCAACGGCAGGTACACGCCGGGGATCTCGGACGCCGTGGCCGGAGAGGCCAAGATCGCGGCGAGCGCGAACGCGGGGATGGCTCGAAGGACTGGCGCACGCATGTCGGGAACTCCTGGATGGGCTGGGTGGGATCGGGATCGATCGGGGCCAGGAGTGCCAGTTGGCGAGGGGCGGCGATGTGACAGGGAAATGGGGTCAAAAGGGGACAGACCCCACTGCGACGGGGGGCCGTCCCCCTCACGAAGCCGCGAGGCGGTAGTCGCGAGAGTGCGACTCAACTTGTTTCAGGTTCTACGCTTGGGAGACTTCGCGCTGCGCGACTTCGAGGCCCGCTTGGGTGCCGGGACGTCGTCGTCGGCTCCGACGCCCATCCACCGAGCGACGTCGCGCTTCGGGGCGACGGCGCACCAACTCTCCTCGATCCAGCCTTCGAGCATGCCGGGCGGGAAGAACGAGTCCTTCGTCGCGGTCAACGTGACCCAGCCGCTCTTGCCGAGGCCGTAGCCGGTCGGTTCGCAGTCCTCGCGCGCCAGTGCGGCCTTGGCCGAGGCCGGGAGCTTCACGGACATCGACAGGTGTCCGTTCTCCATCTCGCCGAGGAACACGAAGACCTTCTTGCCGACCTTCGCCACCGTGTGATCCCACGGGTGGTCTTCCCACGCCCCGGGCATGTTCAGCGCGTGGGCGAGCAGCTTCTTCAACAAGGAGGATGGGGAGGATCGGGAGGACCGGGACGATGGTTTCGTCATGGCGGATACCGTACTCGCTGCGTTCGCGGATTCCGCGGCGCTCGAGTCCACGCCGGGGCGTTCTTCGTCCGTGGCGCCGGCGACCTGCAGCCATGCCGGAGGCGAGCTTCATGACGATTCGTCGGATCGTGAACCCAGCGCTTTGCATCGTCGCGTCGTGGGTTGGGGGTTCGTCCGTGACCGCGCAGGTCACGCCGGCGTTCCACGGCCAGGCCACGATGAGCACCGTGGACACGTTCGAATGTGCGGTCGGCGACGTCGACGGCGATGGTCGGACCGACCTCGTCGTCTACGACGGCCCGGCGACGAGCACGAAGCGGCGGATCCGCGTGGACCTCGGCAACGGCTTCGGGCGATTCGAGCCCGGCGACCTCGGCTTCGAACTGCCCGGGACGTTCTTGACCCACAAGCTGACGGCATTGACCAGCGCCGACCTGAACGGCGACGGTCGGGCGGAGATCCTGTTCAGCTTCTCGCCGGCGTCGAACGCGCCGACCTCGATCGAGGTCCTGACGCTCGTGCCCGGCTCGGGACTCGCGCCGTTCGATTCGATCCTCCTGCCGCCCGGCGTGTCCGTCACGGAGCTCCACGCGTCGGACCTCGATCGCGACGGCGACATCGATCTGGTGTTCGCGAGCAGCAACTCGTCGCACGGCATCCTGGTGGCGCAGCAATCGACCGGT
>JAEUIB010000381.1 GCA_016795255.1 Planctomycetota bacterium | reverse complement strand
GGCACCACCGAGGTCGTGCATCGAGCGCCGGAGCCCGGAGAGCGTCCCCACGGGCCCGGCTCGGGCTTCGTCAGGTCCCGTCCGACGTCAGTCCGGCGACGCCGCCGTGCCGCTCGAGGATCTTGTACAGGCCGCGCAGCGTGATCCCGAGGCGGCGCGCCGCCTCGACCTTGTTCCCCCCGGTGAGCCGCAGCGATTGTGCGAGGATCCGGCGCTCCTCGATCTCCATCAATTCCTTCCAGGTCTTGTCGAGCACGACCTCCGGCACGTTCGAGGTCCGCGCCCGCAGCGACTCCGACAGATCCCCGACGTCGACCGTCGTCCGATCGCCGAGCAGCGCCGTCAGCCGCCGAATCTCGTTCTGCAGTTCGCGGATGTTGCCCGGCCACGGGTGGCGCTCCAGCGTCGCGAGCGCGGCGCGCGAGAACGACTTCGGCGTGGTCTGGAGTTCGCGGGCGGCTTCGGACGCGAAGTGCGCGACGAGCAGCGGGATGTCGCCGCCGCGCTCGCGCAGCGGCGGCAACCGAACCTGCGCGACGTTCAGGCGGTAGTAGAGGTCCTCGCGGAACGCGCCGCGTTGGATCAGCTCTTGCAGATTGCGGTGCGTCGCGGCGATGACCCGCACGTCGACGTGGATCGGTGCACGCCCGCCGACCCGGAAGAACTCGCCGGACTGGATCGCGCGCAGGAGCCGACTCTGCAGCTCGAGCGTCATGTCCCCGATCTCGTCGAGGAACAGCGTCCCGCCGTGCGCGACCTCGAACAAGCCTTCGCGATCGCGCTCCGCTCCGGTGAACGCGCCGCGCACGAACCCGAACAATTCGGCTTCGATCAGCGTCGCGGTCATCGCCGCGCAGTTGACCGAGACGAACGCCTTCTCGCGACGCGGGCCGTTCGAGTGCAGCGCGCGCGCGACGAGTTCCTTGCCGGTTCCGCTTTCTCCGAGGATCAGCACCGGGAAGTTCGTGTCGGTCACGCGATCGAGCAGCGCGAGCACGTCCCGCATCGCCGCGCTGCGGGACACGATCGACGTGTAGTCGTATCGGTTCGCGAGTGCGCGACGCTCGGCCGCGAGCACGTCCTTCACGTCGACGAGTTCTTTCGCCTGCGCGGCGACCGTGTCCATCAGTTCGCGGTTCAGGCGCTCGATCCGCTCGTTCGCCGCCGCGAGCTGCGTCGCGCGCTCTTCGTTCTCGCGATGCAGGCGCGCGCGCTCGAGCGCGATCCCCGCCACCTGCGCGAAGTCGGCCAGCAGGTCGAGATGCCCTTGATCGAAGCAGTCCACGCGATCCGGGTGGTCGACGTAGAGGCTTCCGAGCACGCGCTCGTGACTGACGAGCGGCACGCAGAGGATCGACAGCACGCGGAGTTGCGCGATCGACGAGATCGACCGCAGCCGCTGGTCCCGCAGCGCGTCGGACGTCACGATCGGCTCGCCGGTCAGCGCGACGCGCCGGGCGACGGAGTGACTGATCTCGAACTCCGGGTTCTGCACGTCCTGCTCGACGAAGTTGCGCGCTGCGCGGACGTCGACGCGATCGTCCTGGACGAGGATCACGAATCCGCGTCGCGCTCCGCACAGTTCGATCGCGGCATCCAGCATGATCGCCAGCAAGCGGACCGGGTCGAACTCGGTGTTGACGGCCTTCGTGACCTCGAGCAGTCGCTCGAGTCCGACCAGCCGTCGCTCCACGCCGCCGAGCGCACCGGAACGCTCGGTACGCATGCCGGCGACCGCGTCGATCGCCTGCCCGACGCGCGCGATCTCTTCGCCGAGCAGCACGTGCCCGGCCGCGCGCTGCGCAGCGACGGCGCCTTCGAGGTCGTCGCGAACGGCGCTCAGCAAGCTCGCGACCCGCGCGGATCCGACGCGCGAACCATCCGCCGAGCCGCGCCGCGCGCGTTCCAACGTCGTCAGCGCACGTGACGCGAGGACGCGTGCCCGCTCGACCGCGGCACCCTTGGCTCGGAGCGCGGCGACGGCCGCTTCGAACGCCGCGTCGGCCTCCGCCTCGCGGCCGAGTGCTTCCAACGCGACGGCCCGCACGGCGGCGATCTCCCCGCGAACGATGCCGTCCGCATCGTCACCGAGCGCACGCGCGGCACTCTCCGCGAGCATCGACGCCGCCGCGGGGTCGCGGAGACCGCATTCGGCGGTGGCCGCCAG
>JAEUIB010000377.1 GCA_016795255.1 Planctomycetota bacterium | reverse complement strand
CGACGACGTGGTCGACGTATCGGGAGTCCAGATCGGCGGTTCCGTCAAGATCAAGACCGGGACAGGCGTCGATCACGTGCTCGTTCATGGCACCGTCGCTCAATCCGAGAACAGCTTGTTCATCGCCGGCAACCTCGATGTCTCGATGGGACGTCAAGCAGGTGACGCGTTCGAATTGGACGCCCTGAGCGTGAACGGTGTCTCGATCGGCGGCAACGTGGGCGTGCGAGGCGCCAGCACCAATTTCGTCAGGGGCGGCAATGGCCCGGCCAGCGTCGACAACAACGACGTGCGGATCGGAGGAGACTTGCGCATCCAATGCGGTGTCGGCGCGAACTCGGTCATCTTCCTGCAGGCCGTCAACGTGCATGGATCGACGAAGCTCGACACCGGCAATCAGAACGACTCCGTGTCCGCGGCGAGCAGTCAGTTCCTGCGACCCGTGACCATCCGCACGTTCGGTGGCGACGACTTCGTCGGGTTCAGCTCAGGCATCAACCAGAACCGCTTCGCATCGACCGTCGTGATCGACGGTGGAGCCGGAGCCGATCAGTGGCTCGGCGCGACGGCAAGCATCCAGGCGATCGCTCCGAAGGTGAAGAACGTCGAGACATCCAGCTGATCGGACACGGCCGCGAGCGCGGGGGTCGGACTCGGTGGGTCCGACCCCGCGCCGTTGCAGGGCCGAGGCGGAGGTTCCCGCGTCCTCGCACTCCTGGAGTGCGACAGCCTTTCACGAAAACGCCGGAGATTCTCTGTCGGGACCGGCGCCAACGCGCGCCTCGACGCACGACAGCCAACCCGAACAAGGAGACTCCCATGAACCGCTCATCGACCTCGTGGATCCTCGGACTCGCCTTCACGTCGCTCCTTACGACGGCCGCTTCCGCCGGCGTGGAAATCACGCAGTCCGGTAGCACGCTGAAGATCAAGTGCGACGCCACGAACAACGACCTGCACCTCGAGGGGCTCGGGCAGTGCGGCATGATGGCCATCTCGAACAATGGCGTGTCGCTGGAGATCGTCCGGCGCGTGCGCGAGATCCGCATCATCGGCGGCCCGGCGGACGACTCGGTGCGCTTCACCGGGATCGACATCAGTGGATCGGTGAAGGCCGTGATGAAGGGCGGCGTGGACTCGGTCCGCTTCTTCGGCGCGGCCGCGCAGGAGCGCGGTGTCTTCGTCGGCGGCAACGTCGACCTGTCCCTCGGCGGTCAACCCGATGACGTCGTCTTGGTCGTGAACAACGACGGCCCGGGCATCACGATCGGACGCAACTTGATCATCCGCGGCGCACAGGTGGTCGGCATCGACGGTGACGGGACGACGTCCTCGGTCGAGCCCACCGACGTCCGTATCGGCGGTCAACTGCGCATCCTTGGGGCGAGTCAGAATCCGACGTTCGTCAACGTCTCCAACGTCGGCGTCCACGGCGCGACGGTGCTGAAGACGCAAGTCGCGGACGACGAGATCCGCATCGAGGACTCCCAGTTCATGGGGCCCTTCACGCTCGACACGCGCGGCGGGAACGACACCGCGGTGATCGGTCCGTCCGCGTTCGGCAACTTCTTCCAGTCGACGTCGAAGTTCGAGGGCGGCGGCGGGAACGACACGCTCGAGCTGATCGAGAACAAGTTCGACGTCGCGTTCCTCCCCAAGGTGCTGGCGTTCGAGACCGTCGAGAATTGACGCGGGGACCGGTGCGCACCACGAGCTCCCGGCGTCGACGAGTTCCGGACCGGCGGTCCGCCGGTCGCACCCGAAATCGATCGGGCGCGGCTCCGACCAGCGTCCGGCGCACGAATGCTGCGGGATTTCCGTGTCGGCGCCGGCCGCGCGCATCGCCTCGTGACGCAACACCGAAACCGACCTCACGGAGTCCTCCCATGAATCTCGCCTCGATCCTCGTCCTCGTCCTCGGCGCGTCGTCCCTCGCGTTCTCGGCGGCGGCGAACGCCGAAGTGACCGCGATCCAGAAGGGCACGAAGCTCGTGATCCTCGGCGATTCCATCAACGACGTGATCCACGTCGAAGGCGGCGGCGCGCTCGGCAAGATCAAGGTCGATCAGGGCGTCACGCCAACCCAAGTCGGGGTCTTCGTCGGCGTGCGCGACATCACGATCGAGACCGGGGACGGCAACGACGCGGTGAACGTGTCGGGCATCGAGATCCCGGGTTCGCTGAAGGCGAAGCTCGGCAAGGGGGCCGACTTCCTCCGGATCGACGACCTGC
>JAEUIB010000367.1 GCA_016795255.1 Planctomycetota bacterium | reverse complement strand
GAGCCGGCCGTACGCGTCGTCCTCGACGTACGTCAGTGCGACGAGCACGTCCCGATCGCGATCCACCATCGACCGCACGAGGACGGTGTGGCCGAGCGTCATCGGCACGACGTCGAAGCCGGACTTGCCGGCGCCGAGCGCACGGATCCGCCGGAAGAACTCGCGGGAGCGCGCATCGGGGTCCTCGGTCTCCGCGTCGGTGTCCCGCAAGAACTCGTAGACCGCGGCGTCGGCCGAGCTCAACCCGAGGGTCGCTCCGGAGAATCGCTCGAAGTCGTCGAACGACACGGGGCCGAGGTCGAGGGTCTTGGCGAAACTTCCGGTTCCCCAATGCGTCCGGGACTTGCCGTCGGCGAACACGATGTCCGGTCGACCACTCGCTTTCACTCGACCGTCGATGGCGACGAGGTCGAGGCCGGGATCGCTGCCGAGTGGCGCGACGAGTCCCGCCAACGCCGTGTGCGTCACGATGCGCGCCACGCGGACGTCCGCACTCGTGAAGCGCGACTGGATGCGAGCCCGAGTCGCGTCGTCGACGTCCGTGGCCATTTCCCGTGCTCGTTCGCGCAACGACACGATCGCGCGCAGCAGCTCCGCGTCGGTCGCCGCGCGCTCGGCGTCGGTCAACGTGCGCGGCGCGATGCCGGCGAGCGGATCGGCGAGTTGCGGCTCGATCACCTCCGGCGCGGCGCGGAACACGCGCAGCAAGCGCCACGCGAACGTGATTCCATCCGCATCGCTCGCGAGCACGCGGACGACCGCGGCGATGTCGTGTCCTCGCGGCGACAGGCTGCGCACGAGGAACGTCTCGCCGAGATCCGGGGTCACGTTGGTTTCGAAGCCGCGGTCGCGCATGAACCGCGAGATCGCGCCGGTTTGGCTCCGGTCGTCCGCGTCGATCGGCGAGAGCAGTTTGAACCACGATTCGCGCTTGTCCGCCGACAGAGCGGCGGGCGCGGCCGACGGATCGGCCGTCAGAGCCTCGATCGCGGTGTCGCCGAGCGGCAAGATCCAAGCGTCCCCTCCGACGGCTTGCGCCGACAGCTTTCCGAGCTCGAGCCCGAGTTGCGTCCCCGAGCAGAACGCGTGATCTCGTCGCGTGAACGAGAAGTACGCCCCGCCTTCGCGGATCCCGAGCACTTCGCCGGGTCCGTCGGTCGCCGTGGAGCCGAAGCGCGTGCGCTCGAGGATGCGATCGACGCCGCCGTCGAGTCCGCGCAGCCGATCGCCGGGATCGCGCGCCAGAGCCGCATCCGGTCGCAGTAACCGCGAGCGCAGCTCGTCCCGCAGGCCGACGAGGCTGGCGAGGATCGCGTCGAGGCTCTCGCCGGGCGCGGCGGCCGAGGTCGCGTCGCTGCGCGTCGGCGTGGCGGACGCGGAGTCGGTCGCGGCCGCTGGAACCTCCGCGGGCGCATCGGCCACTGCAGGAGCATCCGACGCGCCGGGGGCGTCGAGCATCGCGACGCGAGCGGCGTCGTCGCCACGAGCGTCGCCGCCGATGCGGGGCACCACGACCACGGCCAGCGTCGCGACGACGAGTACGGCGGCGGCCGCCGCGACCTTCGCGCCGACCGGGATCCCCGCGAGCGGCGCGAGTGCGACTCCGAGAGCGTGCGATCCGCCGAACTCGCGTTCGAGTTTCGCCCGCAACCGCTCACGCCCACGGAACAGCAGCGACCGAACGGTCGACTCGGGCACGCCGCGCTGCCGAGCGATCGAAGCGATCGAAGCACCATCGTCGTAGTGCGCGAGCACGACGCTGCGATAGGGCTCGTCGAGCGCGAGCACCGCCGCGACGACGCGCTGCCGCGACTCCATGCGAGCGGTGAGGTCGACGCGATCGACGGATTCCGCCGGCGCAGCGATGCGTTCGCGGTTCGCGCGCCGAGTCCGCTCGCGGCGCAGATTGAACGCCAGGTTGCGGACCACGACCGCGAGCCAAGCGCGCATCGACTCGACCGGCCCGGGATCGCGCGCCAGCGCGCGGGTCATCGCCTCTTGCGCGACGTCGTCGGCGTCGTGAGCGTCCCGCAGGATCGCGAACGCGACGGCTCGTACGAAGTCACGGTGCTCGAGCAACTGTGCGGCGGACGAAGACATGAGGTACTCGTTCGACATCGGATCACTCCAGCGCAGCCTAGGGATGCAGGAGGGACACCGTGCGATGCGAGGTGTTGCAGAGATTCCGCCCTGGACGAGGGGGCTAGAGAGCGGGACTGAACGGGACTACACGGGACCGAACGGGACCGAACGGGACCGAACGGGACCGAACGGGACTGAACGGGACTGAACGGGACTGAACCGGAGTGCGCGGGAGTGCGCAGGACTGAACGGGGCGCTTCGCTTCTCGTACCGCGAGCCGAGCTCGCGTCTGGTGGATGGGGTATCCGGACACGATCGCCGCCGGCTACTTCGTCCAGGTGATGTCGTAAACCACGGCCTGACCTCGACATCAACCGGACGCGTTTGCCGCCGGCAACGGCGTCCGGGCAGGACTTGACGGGGACAGACGCGCCTCCGTCCCCGTCATCTACCGACGCCTTCAATCGCCACGGCGGAGCGCGAAGCGCGACCCGAAGTTCTCCCTTGGGTTCAAGCTCGCGCGCGTTTGAACACCACTCCGTCGCCAAGGGACGTCGTGAACGGGCTCTCGGAGCGGCCGCTCAGCAGCCCGCCGCAGCTGTGGCGATCCGCTGTACGACTCTCGTGAGAACGTGACCCCGGGTTAGATCGACAGGGCGCGTCATTCACGAGCGGAACAAGCCACCCCTGCGGCTTT
>JAEUIB010000343.1 GCA_016795255.1 Planctomycetota bacterium | reverse complement strand
GGCTGGACAGTGGCCGTTCGTCTGCACCGGGGTCTGGATCGTCGCGCTGTTCGGCGTCGTCGTCGCGTTCGTGCTGAAGAACACGGTGTTCGGCCGGCACGTCGTCGCCGTCGGTTCGAACGAGCCGACGGCGCGCCTGTGCGGCGTCGCCGTCGATCGCGTCAAGGTGCTGGTCTACACGCTCGGCGGCTTCTTCATCGGCGTCGCGGGACTGTTCCAGTTCGCGAACCTGAATCGCCAGGGCGATCCCACGGGCGGAGCCGGGCTCGAGCTCGAAGTCATCGCAGCCGTCGTGATCGGCGGCGGCAGCTTGAACGGTGGCCGCGGATCGGTGTTGGGCTCGCTGATCGGCGCGCTGTTGATGACGACGCTGCGATCGGGATGCGTGTTCGCCGAGGTGCCCGACCCGGTCCAGAAGATCGTCATCGGCGCGATCATCGTCGTCGCGGTCGCGCTCGACCAATGGCGCAAGCGCGCGACGTGACGCCCGGTCGGAACACGTGAATCCTCGGATCGATTCACGTGGGTCTCACACGGTCGTCGCTGGCGCGTATTCGGAGCGAGTGTTCTCGATCCGGGAGGAGCGCCATGGTTCGCCGCGGGCTCGTGCTGGTGTTCGCGTTCGTCGTCGGGTTCGGCTTGGCGCGCGCATCGTTCGCCGAGGATCGGCCGTGGACGTTCCTCGTCTACGGCGCGGCCGACAACAACGCGGACGGGCCGATCCTCGTGTTCCTCGACAAGCTCCGCGTCGCGCTCGACGACGATCCGGGCGTCGAGCTGTTGCTGTTGCTCGATCGCCATCCGGGCTACTACTCCGACGACGACGACTTCCTCGGCGAGGACTTCGACGGCACGCGGCTCTATCGGTTGCGCAAGGACTCGGTCGAGCGACTGTCCGGTGAAGGCGAACTGCCGACGATCACGCTCGACTCCGACGTCGAGCTCGACACGTCGGATCCCGACACGCTCGCGCAAGTCATCGCGTGGGCGAAGATGCACCATCCGGCGCAGCACTACGGGCTGATGATCTACAGCCACGCCGACGGCCGGGCGATGTGTCCGGACGAGACGAGCCGCGCCGAGATGGGGATCGCCGAGATGACCGCGCGGGTCGACGAGTCCGTCGACTTCGTCGGCCTCGAGCTCTGCAACATGGCGGGCATCGAGATCGCGTACGAGTGGCGTCCGCGCTCGACCCGCGGGTTCTCGACCGACGTCCTCGTCGCGATCCCGAACGCGGGGCCGCCGCTCGATTGGGATCGCGCGTTCGCTCGCCTGCGGTCGCCGGGACACGCCGCGATCGACGAGCGACCGACGTTCGACCCCGCGACGCTGACTCCGACGCAGCTCTGCACTCTCGTGGTCGAGGAGGGGCGGCTCGGCCGCATCGTGGCCAGTCGGCGAGAGCCCGACTACGCCGTCCGCGAATGCGCCGCCGGCTTCGACATGACCCAGATCGACGCGGTGAAGCGCGAGTTCGACGCGCTCGCGGTCGAGCTCGCGCGGGCGGATGCTCGCGATGCGCTGTTCGCGCTGCGGGACGTCGCCGCTGGCGGTGGCGTCATGAACTACACCGGCGACGGTCCGTACGTCGACGCGTTCGATCTGTGTGCGCGGATCGACGCGAGCGACGCGTTCCCCGCGGAGGTTCGCAAGCAGGCCGGCGTCGTGATGCGGGCGCTCGACGCGTTCGTCCTCGAGTCGTTCGGCGGGTCCGCGTACGCGTCGTTCGTCCGCGGTCGTTGCGGCGCGTTCGTCGTGCTGCCGGCCGGCGATCGTGCCGGGTGGAAGGACTTCGCGTGGTACTCGCCGAACGCGTTCGAGCGCCGCGACGTCCCGCTCGGCGGATTCGCGTTCCTCGCCGACGGAATGACGTTCGGCGACGGCAAGGTCGAAGGCTGGTTCGAGTTGCTCGACCAGTGGCTCGACGGCGACGCCGACGTGAACGGCGTTCGTCCCTGATCCGACGCGCAGCCGCGGAGCTTCGCGCGGGGCGGTCAAGCTCGGGGGTGAGAGAGGGGCGTTCAAGAAAAGGTCGAGCTCGACGGCCGTGTCGTGGGGTTACCTTCGTGGTCCCGGACGACCCTGACGCGCTGCCTGCCGGAGCTGGCCGAATGATCTCGTCCTTGCATCGCTCCGATCGCTCCGTCCGCGGAGTGATCGCGAGCCTCGTCGTCGGCGTCACGATCGCGACGACCTCGTCCCCCGCGTCCTCCCAGTCGTTCGATCCGAAACTCGTGCCGACGGATCTCGTCGCGGGCGACGGATTCGGTCGCGCCGTCGCGTTGTTCGGAGACCGCATGGTCGTCGGCGCTCCGGGTGCCGACGTGCAGGGGGCGAACTCCGGCGCGGTCTACGTCTTCGAGAAGACGGGATCGACCTGGACGCAGACGGCGAAATTGACCGCGACGAGCGGCGGGCCCGGCGACGAGTTCGGTCGCAGCGTCGCGCTGACGGCGACGCGCATCGTCGTCGGCGCTCCGGGTGAGTCGAACGGCGGTGGGCTCGCGAGCGGAGTCGTGCACGTCTTCGAACGATCCGCGGGAACGTGGGTCCCGACGATCGTTCTGACCGCGAACGACGGTCAGGCCGGCGACGGGTTCGGATCGTCGGTCGCCGCCGAGTTCGATCGAGTCGTCGTCGGCGCGCCGTTCGCGGACGGGATCCCGTTCGTCCAACGCCCCGGCGCGGTCTACGTGTTCGATCGCTCGTTCGGCGTGTGGGCGCAGTCGGGAAAGATCGTCGAGACCCAGCACGGCCAGGACTTCGACGGGTTCGGCACCGCGGTCGATCTGTCGGGCGATCGCGTCATCGCGAGCGCGCCGTCCGCGAACGACGGCGGCAACCAGCGCGGGCGCGTGCGGATCTGCGAGATCACGACCGGAGGTTGGGACGTCACGCAGATCTTGCAGCCGGACACGTTCCCGCACGAGGACTGGCAATACGGGACGGCGGTCGCGATCGACGGGGATCGCGCGATCGCGACGTCGCCGCTCGGCGGGCCGCTCGGCGGGTTCTTCATCCCGGGGATCGCGGACGTCCACGAGCTCGTCGGGTTCTCGTGGACTCGCGTCGAGCGCATCGCTCCCGCCGACGTCGATCTCGACGACCTCGAGAACGGACTCGCGTTCGGCACGAGCTGCGATCTCGACGGCGACGTGCTCGTCGTCGGTTCGGCCGACGCCTCGCAGCACGGCGACGGACGCGGCGCGGTGTGGGTGCTGCGCAAGACGGCGGCAGGCTGGCTCGAAACGGCTAAGGTCGTCGCGCCCGACTCCGCGGTCGGGGACGTGTTCGGAGCCGCCGTCGCCGTCGACGGCGACCGCGTCGCGTGCGGCGTGTCGGGGGACGACGACCACGGCTCGGCGTCGGGATCGGCGTGGGCCGTCCGCGTGCAGAGTGGCGACGGCGTCGACTTCGCGGGAACGCCGGCGTACCTGAATCCGTGCGGGGTCTCGTGCGGCCTGCCGGGTGCGCAGACCTTGTTCCTCGACGTCGGCGTCGCGCACGCCGGCGCGACGTACTTCGTGCTCGGCTCGGTCACCGGAACCAGTCCGGGACTCTCGTTCGCGGGCTTCCATCTGCCGTTGAACCTCGACGCGTACACGCTGTACACGACGAGCGGGTTCGGCGGCGGGCCGTTGATCCCGCGCGTCGGCGTCCTCGACGCGAACGGGCGCGCGAGCCTCGGGTTCGTGCTACCGCCGAGCGCGGCGCTGGCGGGGCTGCCGCTCGACGGCGTCTTCGTGCATCACGCGGCCGTGTTGTTGGATCCGCAGTTCGGGTTCGTCACCGGCGTGACGAACGCGACGCACTTCACGTTCTCGCCGTGACGGGCTGACGGCACAGCCTCCACCTGCATGTCAGCGCCGGGGCAGGCGCAGCGTCGAGCCCGCGTCGAACACCACCGCGTCGACGTGACCGACGAACGGCGCGGGCTCGGTGAGCTTCACGTGGACGTGCGAGCGCTGGCCGTGATGCGTGAGGATCCCGGCCGGCCCGCTCGTGAAGAAGCCGACGAACAGCCCGCGGCCGCGAGCTCCCGTCGTCGTGCCGACGGCGACGTGCGGATCCTGGTACGGGCACTTCCCGGCGAGGACGTGCGCGTGCAGGTCCGAGTACGTGCCGTCGATGACGAACGCGAACGTCTCGGGCAAGCCGAGCTTCGCCTGCGCCTGCGCGAGCTGCGCTTCGAGACCGGCGAGGTCGCGATCGCGCTCGAGCGGGACCATCATCCATTGCTCGACGTCGTCGGCGATCAGCAGCGTCGCGCGATCGGCGGCGCCGGCTCCGTGCGAGACGGTCGTGGCCGGTGGTTCCGCGGCGCGCCCGATCCACACGTCGCCGCCGATGCAGAGGAACTCGCCCTGCAAGCCCTCGAGCGCGCCGATCGCGACGGTGTGCGGGCCGCCCGTCGCGTCGGCGAGATCGACGCGGCCTTGCGTCGCGCCGTCGCGCATGACTTCGCGCATCGAACCGACGACGCGAGGCCCGCCCCCGAGGATCCCGCAGCCGGCGACGCTACACGCGAGCAGCGCGAGGACCGCAGCGCGACCGTTCATCGCGAGCCTCGCCGCGCGATCTCGGCTTCGCTGGCGATCCTGCCGAACGCGGCCCACATCGGCGCGCGAGCGGCCTCGGCCCAGACTTCGTACGCGCGATCGACGCGGCCGTGGACGAAGTGCCAATTGCCGACGCCGTACGCGACCGTCGCGTAGTCGGTGCTCGCGGGGCCCTTCGCGGCCGCGTCCGCCAGCACACGATCGCCGTCGAGTTCGCCGCGGTAGACGCGGCACAGCGCGAAGTACGCGTGGTACTCGACGATCGGCAGATCGGCGCGGATCGCGCGCAGCGCGTCGTCGGCTTCCGCCGTGCGTCCGGCGCGCAGCAGCGACGCGCACAGCCAGTTCGTGCCGGACGACAGCGAGTCGGGGTTGTTCGACCGCTCCATGCATTCGCGCCACGCGTCGACCGCGCCGTCGAAGTCGCCTTGCAGATGGCGCGCGAGCGCGAGGTGATAGAAGACGTTCTGCTGCAGCGTGTCGATCACGACGCCCTGCGCGTTCGGGATCAGGCCGGGCTCGGGTTCGTCCGGCTGGCCTTGGATCATCGCCGCGGCGCGCTCGAGGGTG
>JAEUIB010000290.1 GCA_016795255.1 Planctomycetota bacterium | reverse complement strand
CAGGTCCGAGACGACGTCGGACGTCTCGGTGGTGTCGTCGGAGAACTCGGGGACGACCACGTCCGTGTCCGGCGTCGGCTCGAACTTGGGGTCGGGAGGAACCGGTGGTTCCGGCTCCTCGAACGGGTCGATCTCTTCGTTCGGCAGCGTCGCGATGATCGACGGAGGCTGGGGCTTCACGCGCAGCGTGCTCGTCATGAATTGACTCAGAACGAGCCCGAGCAGCGCGTGCGCGCCGATCGACACGAGCAGCCACGGCGCGCGACGGACTTGGTCGCGCAACGCGTCGTCGAACGACGCGACGGGGTGGGGGTGTGCGGACGGAATCTGGGCTGGAATCGGCGTTCGTTGCATGGGGTCCTCCCTGAGGTCGATGGTTCGAAACCTCGGGTGCTCCCATCGCCGCGGTCGATGTGCGCCCGTTTGGATGAGTGGATCCAACGCGGTCGTCGCGCATCGGGTTCACGCGGGATCGCGAGAATTGCTCGAACGAGCGGTTCTGTGTGCGGCTCGCGTCGGACGCGCGCAGCGTGGTGCAAGCGAAGAGGCCCGCGTCGATCGTGGATCGACGCGGGCCTCTTCGGTCGTTCAGGCTCGTTCGCGGCTCAGCGCGAGCCGAGGACCTTGTCGTAGCGGTAGTAGACCTCGAGGCACAGCGTCATGATCGCCGTCGAGTACACGCGGCCGCCGCGGTGACCCCACGGATCGAACTGCGGATCCCACGAGCCGGTTTCGCAGCCATCCTGGCGCTGCGTCTTGACTACGGCGTCGAGCATCTTCACCTGCCACTTGTCCCAGTCCTGCCCGGCCATCTGGAACATCGCGTACGAGCCGTAATACCAGTAGTAGTAATCGATGGTGCCTTCCTTCTCGTCCCAGGTCGGGAGCTGCTTGCGCAGCAGGTCGGCGCCACCGCGCAGCGCGGGGCTCTTCTCGGTGTCCTCGCCCGTGAACACGCGGCACAGCATGCCGACCGCGGTCATGGCTTCGGTCTTCTGCTCCGGCCAACGCTCGGCCATGCCGGGTTCGCGCGCGGAGTAGCCACCCTTCTGGATGTACCCGGTGCGCCACGAGTTCTCGTCGGTCATCTCGTCGATGAACATCTTGGCGCCATCGACCGCCGCGTGGTCGACCTGGAGGCCGAAGTCCTCGGCGGACTTCAGCACCATGACCATCCATCCGGTGACCGACACGTCGTTCTGACCGTCCGGCGGATACGCGTAGCGCCACGCCTTGTACGGGTTGCGCGCCTGCTGGATGAAGCGCACGCCCTTCTGCGCCGGGTCCTTCAGGATCGGCCACTTCGACAGGCCGTAGCCCTCGGTGACCGCGAGCGTCGCGAGCGCGTGGTCGTACAGGAACGCCTGGTGCGAGTTGACCTCGCCGAAGCAGCCCGTCTCCTGGTCCTGGATGTCGACCAGGTACTTCAGGCCCTTCTTGACGACGTTCTTGTACTTGCCGTTGTTGACGGTGTTGCCGGCGCCGAGGAACGCGAGCAGCGCGAGGCCGGTGACGCCGACGCTGTGCATCTGCTCACCTTCGCCGTCGCACTTGTTCGTCGTGCACATCTGCGAGAAGCCGTCGGCGGACCAGTAGCCCTTCTCGTTCTGGTGGCGCTTCAGCCATTCCAGACCGGCGTCGACCGCCTTCTGCGAGGCCTTGCCGCCGCCCTTGCCACCGCCACGGCGACCGTACTTGCCGCCCGAGCGGCCACCGGCGCCACCGCCGACGCCGAGCACGTCGTTCTTGCCCTTGCCCTCGAACGGCGCGTCGGACAACGGTTGATCGTTGGTGGTGTCCGCGACCTCTTCGGTCTCGACCACGTCTTCTTGCACGATCGGATCGTCGACCTCGGTCTCGGTCTCTTCCGGCTTCTGCTCTTCCGGCTCCGGCGGCTTCTCCGGCTCGATCGGGTCGATCTCTTCGTCGGCCATCTTGGCCTGGATCGACAGCGTCTCTTTCTTGATCTTCACCGTCCCGGTCATGAACTGGCTCATGATCAGGCCGATCAGCACGTGGACGCCGATCGACACCATCAGCCAGGGCGCCTTGCGCATCTGTTCGCGCAACGCGTCCTCGAAGGATTGCTCTTCGAGGCCCGGATGGGCCCGCGTCGCCTGGAGTTGAGGGACGGGGATCTGTGCTTCGCTCATTCCTGAGTCTCCCGCGAGCAAGAGGCTGTCGAACGAGGTCCCGCCGCCGCATGTGGGGCGAGATGGAGTTCGACGTCACTGCCCGAACGGTGCAAATGGAGGAAGGTTCGGAAGTTTTCGGATTCTAGGTGGCGACCGAGTTCGCGCAAGCACCTGGGGGACGCCGGGGCGATGCAAACTCGGGAGACCAAGGCGACTTCGGGCCGGACCTGGCCGGTCACGACCCCTCGCCGACGGGGGCGCCGGGGGCGGGATCGGCGGCCGGATCGGCCGGGGGAGCGGGTTCGGCGGACTCCGCGGGGAACAGGTCCTGCGGATGGACGGTCGCTCGCCGAAGGAGGGCTCGATCGAGGGTGGCGCGGGCGGCCGTCCGCTTCTCGGCGATCAAGTGGCGCTCGATCGCCGACTGGACGTCGTCGAACGCGATCGCGCCGCCACCGTCCTCGGCCAGCGGGTGGAGGAGCAGCAGCGTCTTGCCCTGGTCGATCGGCTCGGCGGCGACGCCGAGCGGCAGTTCCCACGCGGCCCGCACGACCTCGACGCGCAGCCCGAGCGTGTCGTTGCCGCGGAACGTCCAGGTTCCGCAGCGCTCGATGCCGGCCGCCTTCGCGGCGGCGACGAGGTCCGTCGTCGGCGTGACCGCGGAGCGCAAGGCCAGCGCGGCCGATCGGGCCGCGGCGTCGTTCGCGTAGTCGCCTTCGTGCAGCACCGCGTACGCGACGGTCCGGACCTTCGCGGTCTGCATCGCCTCGCGATTCGCGTCGAAGAACGCGCGGACCTCGTCGGGCGTCACGCGCATCGAGCGCGCGAGGTCGGGTCGCATCAGCGGCGAGTTCGGCACGAGTCCGACCGTCGCGTCGATCCACGCGCGCGCAGCGAGTCGCTTGCGGACGAACTCGCGGTCCTGCTCGGCCGAGCGGCCGAACGCGACCAGCGCTTTCTTGTAGGCCTCGGCGCCGCCGAGCGCCGCCGCGCGCCGGCCCATCTCGTCGTTCAGCACGTCGTCGGGGACCTTCACGCCGGCTTCCGCGGCGGCGTCCGCTTCGAGTCGCGTCAGCACCAACTCGCGCAGGATCGCGTCGGTCGGTCCCGCGCTCGGGCCGAGGATCTGGGCGAACTCGTCGACCTCGCTCTCGGTGATCGCGGCGCCGTTCACCGTCGCGAGGACGGCGTCGTAGCGCTTGCGCTCCTGCGCGGACGCGAGCGACGCCGTCGCGGCGACGACGGCGCCGACCACGATCGCGATCGCGAAGGTGACGACGGCGCGGCTCATCGCGGAACCGCCTGCGGACGCGTGAGCATGCGCTCCGCGAGCCATTCGAGGATCCGTTCGTTCGTCGTCACCTGCGCCGGCAGTCGCAGATGGATCAACGCCGCGCTCTGCGGCACGAGTTCGTGCGCGGCGAACGGCGACTCCTTCTGGAACCGCTTCATCGAGTCGACGTCGAGGAACACGAACCGTCCCCCTGGGTACAGCATGCGCCGGACTCCGAGCTCCCGCAGTCGACGCTTCAACGCGAACACGGTCAGCAACTGCCGCGCGGGTTTCGGCACGCGGCCGAAACGATCGCGCAGTTCGGCTTCCATCTCCGCGTACGGCGGGCCGTCCGGCGCTCCGAGCCGACGCAGCAACTCCATGCGCTGCGCCGAATCGGGCACGTATTCGACCGGCAGGAACGCGTCGACGCCAAGGTCGATGTCGGTGTCGATCGGCTCCGGCGGCGGCGGCGTGCCTTTGGCCTTGTGGATCGCGCGACGCAGCAATTGGACGTAGAGGTCGTAACCGACCGCGGCGATCGTGCCGCTCTGCTCGGCGCCGACGAGGTTGCCGGCGCCGCGGATCTCGAGGTCGCGGATCGACAAGTCGTAGCCGGCGCCGAGGTGCGCCAGTTCCTCGACGGCCTTCAGTCGGCGCTCCGCGTCGTCGGGCAGTGGCCCTTCACCGACGAGCAGGTAGCAATACGCCTGTTTGTCCGAGCGCCCGACGCGACCCCGCAACTGGTGCAGATCGGCGAGTCCGAACATCTCGGGGCGATCGATGAAGATCGTGTTCGCGCGCGGCAGGTCGAGGCCCGCTTCGATGATGTTCGTCGAGACCAGCACGTCCGCTTCGCCGGCCGCGAACGCGCGCAGCGCGTCCTCCAGCGATCGTTCGTCCATCTGCCCGTGCGCGAGCACCGGGCGGCACGACGGCGCGACCTTCAGCAGGCGCTCGGCGATGCGCTCGAGGTGCGCGACGCGGTTGTGGACGAAGAAGACTTGGCCGCCGCGATTCTGCTCGTGGAGGATCGCGCGCTTCACGAAGTCGTCGTCGAACCGGCGGATCTCCGTCCGAACCGGTCGGCGTCCCGCGGGCGGCGTGTTCAACGACGAGATCGCGCGGATGCCGACCATCGCCATGTGCAGCGTGCGCGGGATCGGCGTCGCCGTCAGCGTCAGCACGTCGACGTTCGCGCGCAGCGCCTTCAGCGCTTCCTTCGCCTTGACGCCGAACCGCTGTTCTTCGTCGATGACGACGAGGCCGAGGTCCTTGAACTGCACGTCCTTCGACAGCAATCGATGCGTGCCGACCAGGATGTCGATCGAGCCGGAGCGCGCGCCTTCGACGGCCGCCTTCTGCGCCTTTGCCGATTGGAAGCGCGACAGCACCGCGGCTCGCACCGGGTAGTTCGCGAAGCGCGACGCGATCGTCTGGTAGTGCTGCTCGGCGAGCAACGTCGTCGGCACGAGCACCGCGACCTGCCGGCCGCCGAGAACGACGCGGAACGCGGCGCGCAGCGCCATCTCGGTCTTGCCGAAGCCGACGTCGCCGCACAGCAAGCGGTCCATCGGCTTGTCGCCGTCGAAGTCGGCGTGGATCTCGCGCATCGTGCGCGCCTGGTCCGGCGTGTCGACGAACGGGAACGAGCGCTCGAACTCCTCGACCAACGGGTCGTCGCGCCGATGCACGAGGCCGGGGCGCAGCTCCCGCGCGGCCTGGACCTCGAGCAGCCGATCGGCGATCTCGAGCAGCGCGGTCTGGACCTTCGCCTTCTTGTTCGCCCACGACTTGCCGCCGATCTTGTCGAGCTTCGGCGCCTCGGCGCCGGTGCCGATGTAGCGCTGGACGAGATCGATCTTCGCCGCCGGCAGGTAGTACGTCGTGCCGCCGTCGAACTCGAGGACGAGGAAGTCCTCTTCGCCGAGGTCGCGCTTCATGCGGATCAGTCCGCGATAGCGCGCGATGCCGTGCGTCAGGTGGACGACGTAGTCGCCTTCGTTCAGCTCCAGCAGGTTCGAGATCGCGCGCGCCGGCACCGCGGGCTTCTTCGGCTTCGGACGCCAGATGCGCGGTTTGCCGAGCAGCTCGTGGAAGTTCAGCACGGCGACGCGGCGCTGCCGGTCCTGGAACCCGTGGCGCAGCCGACCGCGGCGCAGCACGATCGCGGCGGACATCAGGTCGCGTTCTTGCAGCAGCTTCGCGACGCGCTTGAGTTCGGCGTCGCTCTCGGCGAACAGCACGACCTGGTCGACGTGACGCCGCAACGTCTCGACCGATTGCGGCAGGTGGTCGATCCCGCCGCCGAAGCCCTGGACCGACAACACGTCGAAGTTCGCGCCGTCGTCGCCTTCGGCGACGCGAGGTCCGAACACGTCGATGCCGATGCCCTCGCGCAGCACGGTCTCGGCGCGGACGCGCGCGCCCTTGTCGATCTCGAACGCGAACGCGTGCTCGCTGAGGCGGTCCCGCAGCGCGTCGGGCTCGAAGCGCAGCACGAGCGTCTCGGGGCGCAGTTCCTGGTCGAGGAAGCTGCGGCGTTCGACGGCGCGC
>JAEUIB010000276.1 GCA_016795255.1 Planctomycetota bacterium | reverse complement strand
GACGAACGGGCTCGTCGAGATCTGGATGCCCTTGATCGCGCCATCGTTCCCGCCGGTGCCGTGACAGGCGGAGCAGGTGCCGGTGAAGAGCTTTCGACCGCGGTCCGCGTTGGGGATCGACGGGTCGACGTACGTGTCGGTGACGGTCGGCGCCGACTTCGCGTCGCCGCGCGGGTCGTCCGCGAATCCAGGCCCCCACACGAGGTTCTCGTGGATCTTGTGTCGGTACTCGATCGCTTTGATGCCGAGGAAGTCGACTCCGCAGAACAGCGTCAGTGCGAGGTTCAACACCAAGCCACGCTGATCGCCGAGCTGCGCGCTCCGGACCGCGAGCGCCATCGTCAAACTCGAGAACAACAGCACGAGCGTGTTCAGGAACCCCCAGCCCGTGTCGAGGAAGCGCGCGCCGTACGCGAACAGCTCGGGGTGCGAACCTCGGTAGATCGCGTAGGCGCAGAACAGGCCGGAGAACAGCAGGATTTCGGTCCCGAGGAAGATCCACATCCCGAGGCGTGACGCCGCGAACTGCTGCTCGTGCGAGTCGAAATGATGTGCCAAGAATCGATCATTCACGGCGTGCGGCGGCGAGTCGTGGTCTTCGGTCATGGGCGAACGATCTCCCGTGTCGATGCGCGCGACGTCGGCAGAACCTATATTCTCCGGATCAGCCCCGGAAGTGCGGCATGCGGTCACGCCCGGTTCGGAATCTGCATTCGGTCGCGCCAGGAGCTTCGCTCGGCCGGTGGCGAAGAGTCGCCGTTCGGCGCCGAGCGCGGGTCGCTAAATTCGGACTGGAACATCGTCTTTTGACGCGGTTCTCGCGAGCCGAGGTACCCGGGCGAACGCGAGTCTCGCGCATCGCTCGTGGCGCACGGCACGCCGCTCAAAGATGTACCAAGGATGCGACAATGAACCGCGGCGCTAGGCGGTGGAAACTCCCTCACCGCGCGCGCCGCGCGTCCAACCACGCCTTCACGCGTGCCGCGTGGCCTTGCGGGACGATGGTCGGCCAATGCGCTTCGATCGTGCCGTCCGGGCCGATGACGAACGTCTGCCGTGCGGCATCCGGCTGGGCCGCATCGCCGACGTTGCCAACGTCGTAGGTCTGCGCGATCGCGTGATCGGCATCGCAGAGCAGCGTGAACGAGAGGCCGTACTTGTGCGCGAGCACCTCCGCCTTCGCGGGCGGGAACGGACCGACGGCGAGCACGTCGGCGTCGATCTCCTGCATGCGCCACAGCGAATCGGACTGCGCGTTCGCGTCGCAGACGCAGTCGGGGAGATCGGCCGCGACGAAGAAGCGCAGCACGACGAAGCGGCCGCGATGGTCGGCCAAAGTGTGCGGCGCGCCGTGCGCGTCGATCGCCGTGAAGTCCGGAGCGGGCCTGCCCACGAATAAGGACGTCTCGCGTGCCGCGTCCTCGCGCGATGCCGCGTCCGGCGGAACGGCCTGCGTCGGCAGGATCACGGCCTTCGCGTTCGAGTCCGATCCCGGCGTCGATGCAGGGTCCACGGGCGGACGCGAGACGATGACCAGCGTGGGTTCCGCGCACGCGGAGAGCACGCCGAGTGCAGCGAAGATCGACAGGTTCAGGGTGTTCACGGCGTTCAAGCGCATGCGAACCCTCCCGCGAACGACTCATCTCTTGCGGCATCGACTGCAAAAGACACGGCCGGAGCCCGGGCGAACCCGAACTCCGGCCGTGTGATCATGCGCTCTGCAGCGGCGCGGAGCGCACGACGTTCACGTGTCGATCACTCGTAGAAGTTCGTCGCTTCGGTCTCCTCGACCGAGCGCGAACGATCGCCCGAGAGCATCGTGACCTTGAAGCGGACGTCGCCCGACTTCACGGCCTTGACGACGACGCGGTACGTCGCCTTCGCCTTGGCGGCGAGGCTCGGCAGCGGCTCGAACGTGATCGTCTTGCCAGCGGCCTTGCCGGGTCCGTTGCGCGGATCCTGCGACGACACGTACTCCATCTCGTCTTCGAGTTCGCAGACGATGCGGATGTTCGTCTCGAGCGCCGAACCCTGGTTCGTGACGACGATTTCGTACGTGTTGCTGCTACCGACCTGGATCGGGTCCTCGATGTCGATCACTTCGAGGAGGACGGCCGGGATGCCCTTGACCTCGACCGCGCATTCGCCGCGGGCGGGCTCGGAGCAACGGCAGACGACCTCGGCGGCCGACTTGATGGCGCCGATCTGTTCCGGACGGACCGTGAACGACAGCTCCATCGAACCGTTCGGCTCGATGCGGCCG
This sequence comes from Planctomycetota bacterium, assembly GCA_016795255.1. GTDB lineage: Bacteria > Planctomycetota > B15-G4 > B15-G4 > JADJEK01 > JADJEK01. The sequence continues at coordinate 5,795 of JAEUIB010000276.1, read as the reverse complement.
AGCACCCACTGGACCGACTGGCCCGCGTTCTTGCCGCCGTTGTCGGCGCTCATGAACGTCGTGCCGGCGGGCAGCGTCGCGGAGACGACCGTGTCGTCGCAGGCGCCGTCACCCGTGTTGCGGACCGTGATGCGGAAGCGCGCGCTGGTGCCGGTGAAGGCCTGCGACGGGCAGTTCATCTCGAGCGTGAGGGCCGGCTTGCGCACGACCGTCGTCACCGAGTTCGACTCACCCTTCAGACCACCGTCGGCCATCGCCGTCGCCGAGTTCTGGAACGAGCCGGTCTTCGTCGCCTTGACGTTCGCCGACATCTCCTTCGACTCGCCACCGGCGAGCGAACCGACGTTGAACGACAGCTTCGACGAACCGTCCGACGCGACCAGGCCGGCCGGCAGGTTGTCCTCGACGCGGACGTTGCGCGCGGTGCCCGTGCCGTTGTTCGTGACGGTGAACGTGTAGACGATCTCGTCGCACGCCATCACCTCGGCCGGACCCTTCTTCGTGATCTGCAGGTTCGGGGCGACGACGTTCGTCGTCACGCAGACCATGTTCTGCCACTGCACTTCGGCGCAGTTCGTGATCGAGCCGGCGCCGTTGGCCTTGCCGCGCATCACGATCGACTTGGTCTCGTTCGCGTTCAGCGAGCCGAGGTTCCACACCACGCGACCACCCGTGCCCGAGCCCGCGCTCGGCGTGCTCGACTCGAGGGCGAAGTTGCCGTCGAGCATGTCGCTGACGACGACGCCGTCGAGGCGGTTCTGCGTGAGGTTCGTGACGTTCATGCGGACGTCGAACGCCTCGCCGACCATCACTTCTTCGGGAGCCGACTTCTCGAGCAGGATCGCGCTGGTCGCGCGGTCACCGGTCGGGAACGCACGGGTCGCGGTCGCACCCGCCGACATCGTCGACGAGCTCGAAGCGGCCGGAACCGGCTTCGCGGTCTCGGTCGCCGGAGCGGCGGCCGGCGTCGCGGTGGACGCGGTGGACTCCGACGGGCTCGCCGCCGGGGCGCCGCTGTTCGTGCCCGACTTGGCCGACGCGGTGCTGGTCTTGTTGGGCTTGGTCACGGTCTGCTGCTCGGAACACCCGAACAGCAAGCCGAACGCGACCAAAGAGGTCGCGATCAGGCTCTTGTTTGCACTGAAGGTCATGGACGACTCCTCCCTCGACGGGAACTACTGGGATGCGGAAAAGAACCGAACAGGTTAGCTGTCGATCTCGGGCTTTCAAGCCATGCAAAGGCCGTGGGGGCCCATCCAACGTGTCGCAGCATCGAATCCATGGACTCGGTGCTGCGCTTGCGGTCGGGTCGAGATCGGCGGACGCGTCGTTACGAACCGCCTCGGCGAGCGCCGCACGAACTCCGATTTCGACGGCCGTGCGACACCGCGCCGCGGTCTCGCCCTGGGTCGGGATCAGCGCAGCAGGCCACGCTCGAGGTTCGCGGTCTCGAGGTACTTCTCGGTGTAGATCGGGTCGACGGTCGCGCACGCCGTCTGCGCGCGCGTGGCGATCACGTCGTAGTCGGGATCGGACGTCAGCGCCTCGAACTCGCGCGCCAGCAGCACGAGGCGCAGCAGGTGACGCAGCACGAGTCCTTCGCTCTTCTCGAGCGAGCGCGACTTGATGAAGCGGAAGAAGTCGTCCCCGCACGCGAATACGCCCTCGGCCACCCACATCGGCTTCACCGTGACGTCTTCGGGGTGCGGCAGGTTCCGCTCGAACGCGATCTTCAGCATCTCGGCGAACCACGGCGGGCGGCGCGACAGCGGGTCGTCGTTCTCGACGTCGTCCTTGTCCTTGTACGCGAACAGGCTCTGCTCGCGCTCTTCCTGCGTCGGGAACTCGAGACGGATGCCGAACGCGATCATCATCGGTTCGAGCACGTTCAGTTGCAGCGGGCCCTTCCTCGGCTCGGGCCAGCCGGCGGCCCGCACGACTTGCGGCGGCGCGTCGAGCACCGATTCGAGCGCGGCGAGCTTCTCGTCGCGGTCGGCGTAGACGAGCTGCTGCGCGAGGAAGCGGCCGTACAGCGGATCGATCGAGCGGAACGTGGCCAGCGCGTCGACGGCGTCGGTCACGGCGAGCGTGCCGGCTTCGTCGCGCGTCAGGTATCCGAGCGCGACGAGGTTGTCGACCATCGCGTCGAGACGGCGCTCGAAGAACAGCACGCGTTCGGGGCCGCACAAGCGCTTCGCGAGGAAGTCGCGCACCGTCTTCAGATCGGCGCCGTGGACGAGCAAGTGGATCAGCACGCGATACGGGATCATCTCGCGGCTCTCGAGGTTCGACGGCTTCGCGCGCAGCAGCGACTCGAATTGGCCTTTCGTCCAGTACTGCTGGTTCGCGCGGCGGCTCGGCTTCTTGCGTTCGAGATCCTTCTTCGCCGACAGGATGCCCGGGTCCTTCGACGCGTGGTTCAGCGCGTCCCACTTCAGCTTCCACTTGAAGATCTTGACGTCGTCCTCGTGCGCGAGCGCGAACACGTTGCCCTTCGTGTCGAACTGCGGGCGGCCGGCGCGGCCGAACATCTGGTGCGCGTCGGACGGCGCGATCAGCTTCTTCTGTTGCGGCGGACCTTTCATCAGCGTCGTCAGCACGACCGAGCGCGCGGGCAAGTTGATGCCGGCCGCGAGCGTCTCGGTGCAGACGACGACCGGGATGAGCTTCTGCAAGAACAGCGCTTCGACGGCTTCCTTGTGGCGCGGCAGGATGCCCGCGTGATGCACGCCGACGCCGCGGATCAGCATCTGCTTGAGCTTCGGCCCCGCGCCTTGCGTCATGTCGGCGCCGAGTTCGTCGAGCGCGGCTTCGATGCGTGCGCGGCCCCCCTCCTGCAACAGACTCTTGCCCTTCAGGACCTCGGCGGTTTCCCAGCACTCGTCGCGCGCGAAGCAGAACACGAGCGCCGGCGTCAGTCGCTTGGCGTCGTCGCCGTCGGCCATTTCGACCAGCAGCTCGGGCAACAGCCGGTCCTCGACCCACGTGGTCTCGAGCGGGACGCGGCGTTCATCCGTCGTCACGAAGCCGAGCTTGCGATCGTGCCGCACGCGCGACCAACTGACGACGTCGACGACGTTGCCGATCGTCGCCGACAACAGCAGTGCCTTCACGTGCGGCGGCAGGAACGTCAGCGCGAGCTCCCAGACGAAGCCGCGCTCGCGGTCGTTGAACCAGTGGAACTCGTCCATGACGACGGAGTCGACGTGCGTGAAGTCGACTTCGTGCGACAGCAGGTGATTGAGCAGGATCTCGGCGACGACGACCTTGATCGGGGCGTCCGGGTTCACGCGGCGATTGCCGGTCACGAGGCCGACGTCGTCGGCGTGGAAGCCCCACGCTTCGACCTTGTCTTGCAGCTCGCGGAACTTCTGGTCGGTCAGCGCGATCAGCGGCGTCGTGTAGTACGCGGTCTTGCGCGTGACCAGCGCTTCGAACAGCGCGGCTTCGGCGATCAGCGTCTTGCCCATGCCCGTGGGCGCGCTGACGAGCAGGCCGCCTTCGCTCGAGAACCACTCGAGGATCGCCTGTTCCTGGAACGGGTACAGCGCGTGCGGCACGACGTCGAGGAACTTGGAGCAGACGTCGCCGCGGTCCGTGGCCATGCGGGGAGAGGGTAACGAGCCGTCCTTCGACCACGGCACGCCGTTTCGCGCCGATCGGCGACCGGACGCGACCGACCCGGTGACCTGGACGAGGTCGCCGCGTTCGATGCGCGCCCGATGCCGCTGTACGCCGCCACGATCACGCTCGGCGCGTTGCTGTTGTTCCTCGTGCAGCCTTTGCTGTCGCGCGCGATCCTGCCGTGGTTCGGAGGCAGCGCCGCGGTGTGGACGACGAGCCTCGCGTTCTTCCAGACCGCGCTGTTGCTCGGGTACGCGCTCGTGCATCTCGGGCTCGCGCGGCTGCGGCCGCGGACGCAGGCGTTCACCGTGTTCGGCTTGCTGGTCGCGTGCGTGCCGTTCCTGCCGATCGCGCCGGATCCGAGCGCGCGGCCGCAGCACGCCGATCCGCGCGCTTGGGACGTGCTGGCGCTGCTGGTGGCGACGGTGCTCGTGCCGTACGTCGTGCTCGCGTGCACCGGGCCGCTCGTGCAGTCGTGGTTCGCGCGCGAGTTCCCGCAGCGTTCGCCGTATCGGCTGTTCGCGCTGTCGAACGCGGGGTCGGCGATCGGGCTGCTCGCGTTCCCGTTCGTGCTCGAGCCGTGGCTCGGCCGCACGGTGCAGATCGATGCGTGGTCGATCGCGTTCGTCGCGTACGGCGCGCTGTTGGCCGCGTGCGCGTGGCGGTCGCGCCGGTTCCTTCCTGCGCCGGCACCGGCGACGGCCGCGCTCGTCGCAGCGCGGCCGCGCGCGATCGATCTCGTGTTCTGGCTCGGGTGTTCGGCGTTCCCGGCGCTGCTGTTGATCGGCACCACCGAGCGGCTGACGCGCGAAGTCGCCGCGATGCCGTTCCTGTGGATCCTGCCGCTGTTCCTGTACCTGGTGTCGTTCATCGTCGCGTTCGACGTCGAGGGCGCGTACCACCGCTTCTCGTTCGGCGTCGGGCTCGCGCTGACGTCGTACCTCACGGTGGTCAGCTTGCGGGCGGCGACCGACGTCGGCTTGCTCGAGCAGTGCATCGCGCTCGGCGGAGCGCAATTCGTCGCGTCGACGACGTGCCACGGCGAGCTGTCGCGCGCGCGACCGGCGACGCGGCATCTGACGTTGTTCTATTTGGTGCTCGCGACCGGCGGCGCGCTGGGTGGCCTGTTCGGCGGCATCGTCGCGCCGCTCGTGTTCGATCGGTACGTCGAGTTGCCGATCGGTCTCGTGGGTTGCGTGCTGTTCACGCTGATCGGTTGGTGGCGCGCGACGGACTCGCCGCTGCGTCACGGTCGGCCGGCCGCGCTTTGGCTGCCGCTCGGCGCCGGGCTCGTCGCGCTGGTGTTCGCGTTGCGGTCGCGGGTGTTCGCGGTCGAAGAGCTCGTCCGCATGCGCGTGCGCGACTTCTTCGGCGTGCTGACGGTGGTCGAGGACACCGGCAAGTTCGGCCCGTTCCGCATGCTCGTGAACGGCAGCATCAATCACGGCACGCAGTACACCGGCGAAGAGCTGCGCCGCACGGCGACCAGCTATTTCGCGGAGCGCAGCGGCGTCGACGTCGCGATCCGCGGGCACGCTCGGCGCGAGCAAGGCCCGTTGCGCATCGGCATCGTCGGACTCGGCACGGGCACGATCGCAGCGTGGGCGAAGCCGGACGACGCCGTGACGTTCTTCGAGATCAGCCCGGCCGTCGTGTCGATCGCGCGCGAGTGGTTCACGTACCTCGACGATTGCGCGGGCGACGTCGGGATCGAGCTCGGCGACGCGCGGCTCACGCTCGAGGCCAAGCGGGCGGCCGGTCAGCGCGCAGCGTTCGACGTCCTCGTCATCGACGCGTTCTCGAGCGACGCGATCCCGATGCATCTGCTGACGCGCGAGGCGGTGGCGCTGTACCTCGACCTGTTGGTGGAGGACGGCGTGCTGGCCGTGCACGTCAGCAACCGTTTCCTCGATCTCGTCCCCGTCGTGCGCACGCTGGCGCAGGACGCTGGCTGCCACGCGCTGCTCGTCCAACGCGAGGCGCCGAAGACCGAAGCGATCCACGAAGCGTCGAAGTGGGTGCTGGTGACGAGGGACGCCGCGTTCGCGACGCGCCCGTACGTCGAACGCTGGTCCCGCCCGATCCCGGACGGAGCCCCAGTGCGATGGACGGACGAGCACGCCTCGCTGTGGGACGCGGTCAGGGACAGGTGAGGGGACAGTCCCGGGGGC
>JAEUIB010000215.1 GCA_016795255.1 Planctomycetota bacterium | reverse complement strand
GCTGGTCGAGAAGGCGGACCTGACGAAGACGCTGGTCAAGGACGTGATGAAGGAACCGCTCCCCGAGGTCGACCTCTACGCCCCGCTCGAAGAAGTCTCCCGGACGATCACGCGCAAAGTCCCCGCCGTGCTCGTGCGACTCAACGAATCGTCGTTCGAGATCATCACCAAGTTCGACCTGCTGCAGGAACGGCGGTAACGACGCATGAAGTTCGCGACGAAGGCCGTTCACGCCGGCCAGGATCCGGAGCCGACGACCGGCGCCGTGATGACGCCGGTGTTCATGACGTCGACGTACGCGCAGGAGTATCCGGACCGTCCGAAGGACGGGCACGACTACTCACGCGCGAAGAACCCGACGCGGACGGCGCTCGAGAAGAACCTCGCCGCGCTCGAAGGCGGCAGCTCCGGTCACGCGTTCGCGTCCGGACTCGCGGCGCTCGGCGGGATCTTGCACCTGCTGAAGGCCGGCGACCACGTCGTCGCGGGGAACGACCTCTACGGCGGATCGCGCCGCTTGTTCGAACGACTGTGGCGGCCGCTCGGCCTCGACTTCACGTACGTCGACCCGCGCGACGCGCGCGCCGTCGGTGACGCTCTGCGCCCCGAGACGCGGTTGGTCTGGATCGAGACTCCGACGAATCCGCTGCTGTCGATCGTCGATCTCGCGGCCGTCGCGGCGGTGTGCAAGTCGGCGCGCGAGCGCGGTTGCCTGCTCGCGTGCGACAACACCTTCGCGACGCCGTACCTGCAGAACCCGCTCGCGTACGGGTTCGACATCGTGCTGCACTCGACGACGAAGTACCTCGGTGGGCACTCCGACGTCATCGGTGGCGCACTCGTCGTCGACGACGCGGGACTGGCCGAGAAGCTGCGCTTCGTCCAGATGGCGGTCGGCGGCGTCCCGGGACCGATGGATTGCTTCCTCGTGCTGCGCGGCACGAAGACGCTGCATCTGCGCATGGACCGCCACTGCGACAACGCGGAGGCCGTCGCGGCCTGGCTCGGCAAGCACCGCCGCGTGACGAAGATCCACTACCCGGGTCTCGCCTCGCATCCGAACCACGACGTCGCGAAGCGCCAGATGCGTCGCTTCGGCGGCATGATCTCGTTCGTGCTCGACACGTCGGTCGACGAGGCGAAATCGGTGGTCGCACGGACGCGCGTGTTCACGCTCGCCGAGAGCCTCGGCGGAGTCGAATCGCTGATCGAGCATCCACCGTCGATGACGCACGCGTCGATCCCCGCGGACAAACGTCGCGAAGCCGGCATCGACGACGGTTTGATCCGCATCTCGGTCGGAGTCGAAGACGTCGGCGACCTGATCGCGGACCTGGAACAGGCGCTGCCCCGTTGAGCTCCCCCATGCCACGACTCCTGATCCTGGTGCCGGCGTACAACGAAGAGCTCGGCATCGCCGCGACGCTCGACCGCCTGAAGCAAGTCGTCGCTCCGCTGCGCGCCGAGATCCTCGTCGTCGACGACGGTTCGACCGATCGCACGGCGGAACTCGCGGCCGCGTCCGGCGTCCGCGTGATCCGGCACGACACGAACCGCGGCTACGGCGCTTCGCTGAAGACCGGCTTGCGGAACACCGACGCCGATTGGGTCTGCATCACCGACGCCGACGGCACGTATCCGTGCGAGCGCATCCCCGACCTCGTCGCCCACATGACGCGCTACGACATGGTCGTCGGCGCGCGCACCGGCGCGAACGTCGCGATCCCGCTGATCCGCCGGCCACCGAAGTTGTTCTTGAACCTGCTCGCGAACGTGCTGACCGGTCAGAAGATCCCCGACCTGAACTCGGGCCTGCGCGTGTTCAAGCGCGAATGCTCCGAGCGCTACATGCACCTGTTCCCGTCCGGCTTCTCGTTCACGACCACGCTGACGATGGCGATGCTGAACGACGACCTGCTCGTGAAGTTCGTCCCGATCGACTACTTCGCGCGCGCCGGCCAATCGAAGATCCGCGCACTGCGCGACACGTACGGGTTCTTCATGCTGATCCTGCGCATGACGGTGATCTTCAAGCCGTTGAAGATCTTCCTGCCGGTCACGGCGCTGCTGCTGCTGCTCACGGCGTGGGGTGCGGCGCTCGACATCATGCGGGGATCCGCGGGGCTGTCGGACAAGACCGTCATCCTGTCGCTGGCCTCGCTGTTCATCTTCCTCGCCGGGCTGCTCGCCGACGCCATCGCGTCCCGAGGGCGTTCCTGACGGAGCGCGGATCGAAGCGGTCGATCCCACGTTCGTCGTTCCGCGACCAGCCGGAGTACGAGCTGGAACAACGCGACGCCCGCGTCCGACCGACGGTCGGGCGCGGGCGTGTTCGATGACGGACGCGCGCCGAAGCGAGCGTGCCAACCGGCTTTACGTGTCGTCGTCGTCCGGCTCGGGCGGCAGATCGACTTCGCCCGGCTCCGGCGCCATGCCGACCTTCTCGCGCATGACGCGGCCGACCTTGAACTTCACGACCTTCTTCGGCGGCACCGAGACCTTCTCGAGCGTGCGCGGGTTCTGCGCGCGGCGTGCCTTGCGGAACTTCACCTCGAACACGCCGAAGTCGCGGAACTCCAGACGGTTGCCCGCCGCGAGCTCCGTGATGATCTCGTCCAGAAAGAGCTGAATGACCTCTTTCGTGACCACCTTGGTCTGATTCGTGCGGTCCGCGATGCGGTTCACCAGTTCTTTCTTGGTGATCGTCGTCATCCTGCACTCCTTTCCTCGCACCCGAGCGCGGGGGGAGGAACCTCCGCGACCCTATGTCGGCAGCAGGTTAGTCCCGATTAAGCACTTTTCAAGCAATCAGTTGCGCCACATCCGACTGTCCAGCACGAAGGTCGCCGGTCCGTCGTTGAGCAGATGGACCGCCATCGCAGCACCGAAACGCCCTTCGGCGACGCGAAGTCCGAGCGAACGTAAGTCGTTGGAATACGCAGAAACCGCGACTTGTGCGCGTTCTGGCGCTTCCGCGTCGTCGAAGCCGGGACGGCGTCCGTGTCGAACATCCGCGCACAACGTGAATTGCGACACGACGAGGACTTCGAATCCGAGGTCCAGGCACGACCGGTTCATCCGACCGTTCTCGTCCTCGAAGATCCGCATCTCGGCGACCTTCCGCGCCAGGATCGCCCGGTCGGCATCGGTGTCACCCTTCGCGACGCCGAGCAGGACGAGGACGCCTCGACCGATCGCACCGACGGTTTCGCCCTCGACGTCGACCCGAGCCTGCGTCACCCGCTGGACGACCGCGATCACGGCGGCGCTCCGCCCTCGGCCGGCAAGCCGAGCTCGCGCCGCAACGATTCGATCCGCAGCGGTGCGTAGAACAACCGATCGGCAACGGTGCGGACGTCCTGCGCAGGAGACTCCAGCGCGAGGAATCGCTCGAACGACTGCAGCGCCAGCTCGGGGCGATCGAGCTTCTCCTGGTACAGCACTCCGAGATCGAACAACGCCGTCGGCTCCCGATTCGATGCGCGCTGCAGCAGTTGCTCGGCGACCGCGAAGTCGTCGAAGCCCGGATCGCCTCGCTCCATCAGCCGCACCGCGAGACCGACCATCGCGACGACGTTGTCGGGATTCTGATCGAGCAGCAGTCGATAGTGCCGCTCGGCATCCGCCGGCCGCGCGAGCTCGCGATGCAGGATCGACGCGAGGTTGTATCGCGCGTCCTGGTCCCACGGTTCGTCGTCGAGGTACGCCTCGTAGTCGGATGCGGAACCGGTGAAGTCCGCGAGCTGATCGCGGATCTCGGCGCGCGCGCGACGCGCGACGTGGAGGCGCGGCCACACGTCGAGGGCTCGCGAGAACGATCGCTCCGCGTCCTCGTAACGCGCCGCTCGCGCGGCGACGACGCCTAGCGCGTAATGCGCGTGATGACATTGCGGATCGACGTCGATCGCTCGCTCGAGACTCGCTTCGGCATCGACGTCCGACTGGAGGCGCGCGAGCAACACCCACGCGATCGGATCGGCGCCGCGCTCCGCACGCGTCCGCGCGAGCTCGAGCGCTTCCTCGTCACGTCCGAGCGCGAGCAGCGCGTCCTGCTCCGCGCGCAGCCCGACGTAGTACGACGGAGCGAGTTCGACGATCTCGCGCAGCCGCGCCAGCGCGGCCTCCGCATCGCCCTGAGCCAGCAGGCGCTCGGCGGCTTGAATGCGCAGGATCACGTCGACCGTCGCACGCTCGGAAGGCGGCGTGACCGGGTCGGCCGATCGACACGCGACGATGCAAACGAGCGCGAGGAACAGCGCGGCGCGCATTCCTCCGACCGTTCGGTGCGCCGCTGCCATCGAAGTGCGAGCTCACTTTCCCGCGGTCGGCTGGCCGTCGGCGCGGAACGCCTTCGCTTCGCCGTTGCGGATCACGACCCGTTCCGCGAGAAGCGTCTCGAACGGCGAATCGAGCTTCGCGACGCCTTCGCCGACGATCAACAGGATCGGGTCGCGATCGAGGTGCTTCAGCGGGACGTCGCTGAAGATCACCGTCAACGACTCGCGCGCGGCGAGGTGCAGTTGGCGGAACGACAGCCGCACCGGATCGCCGGGGACTTCGGGGGTCTTGTTCTTCAGTTCGATGCGATCGGGCGTCACGGACCGCAGATGCGATTCGGGGGACGTGACCGGGGCGACGTCCTTGCGGTACGCCGTCAGCGCCTGGACCGTGATGCGGTCGGCCGTGAACTGCCCGGGCGCGTTGATGAACCGCTCGAACTCCTCGGAGCCCGGCGGGAGTTGCACCACCGAATCGTCGTGCGCGGGCTCGGTCACGCAGCAGGGCGTCGCCAGCGCGATCGCGGCGAACAGGCACCCCAGGATCGACCTCGAACGGACCTGCGCGAACCTCCGGGATCGCGCGACTCGGACTGCGAACCGATCGAACATCCGGGCCGACTCCAAGCTGGATCTCGCAACGTCTGGCGCGCGGGAACGCCGAGCAGCTCCTGCTCGTTCCGTCGCTCGTACCCCTCGCTGCGAACGCGGATTGTGGCGACGACGCGTGGACGTGTCGAAGCGATTTTCCTTTTGCCGAGGGTTGGGGGTCGACCTATCGTCCGCCGACCCGCCGGGCGAACAAGTCAGGCCGGGGAATGCCGCACATGCTTTCGGAACACGACGCACCAACTCGGGGGGCCCGACGACCCGGGCGAGGGCCGAAGGGGTTCGCGCTCAGCGCGCTACTCCTCACGGTCGCCTCATGTTCGTCCGTCGTCGAGGACGACTTCGACCTCTCGCCGTTCGCGCGCTGGGAATCGCGGACCGACTCCGACATCGAAGAAGGCGAGATCCTCGGCCCGCTCGCTCCGTACGAGAGTCGCGGGGACGGCGAGGTGAAGGAGTACGGGCTGCGCCCGTTCTTCTACACGACCGAGCGACCGTGGCGTGAACGCGGGCTCGACGAGCGCCAGAAGTCCGTGTCGATCCTCGCGCCGTTCGCCAAGTACCACACCAATCCGCGCACGACGCAGTTCCGGTTCTGGCCGCTGTTCTGGTGGACCGAAGAGCAGCACGTCACGGGCGGCAAGGACTTCGACTGGGTCTTCTTCCCGTTCCTGTTCTACGGCAGCACCGAACCGTCGCAGCTCGAGAAGGACAAGGGCCTCGAGCGCGACAACGAGTACTTCGGGTTCTTCCCGCTGATCGGGCAGATCAACAACTTCATCCTGTTCGACAAGTTCCAGTTCCTGCTGTGGCCGGTCATGCAGCGGGTCAGCAAGAAGGTCTACGACGAGAACGAGACCTTCACGACGATCCTGCTGTTCTTCGGCTGGTCGGACGGAGCTCCGCGCGGCGGCTCGTGGCGCGCGTTCCCGGTCGGCTACCACGCGGTCTGGGAGTACCCGCCCTATCGCGCTCCGGCGTATCCGCCGGGCGCAGATCCGTCGAAACCGCTGAAGCGCTACGACAAGCGCGGCTGGCTGTGGCCGTTCGTCCACATCCACGACCTCTATCTCGATCGCGGCATCGGGCAGGAAGCGAAGCTCGTCTCGGTCTGGCCGTTCTTCAAGAAGCAGGCGGCCTTCGACCACGAGTTCTGGACGATCCTGTGGCCGTTCTTCCGCTACAACCGCGAGTACCCCGAGCTGCGCCAGCGCATCCGCGCCGTCGAGCGCGAAGCGGCCAGCCGCGGCGAACTCCCGCAAGCGCCCGAGACGTTCCACCAGCTGCAGGAACGCGGCGAGGATCCCGGCATCGAGAACGTCCACATCGACTTCTTGAGCCAGGTGATCTACCGCTACCAGAAGCAACAAGAGGTCGTCGAACCGCCGTTCGAGGACTACGAGGGCGGCTACTGGCGTCAGCGCATCGGACTCGTGCTGTTCGCCGAGTACCACACGCTGCCGCTCGATCGGCCGGTGCGCGTCGACTCGGTGTCGGTGCTGCAGCCGATCGGCTTCTTCCGGCGCGTGATCCACGATCAGAACAAGGTGCGCGGCAAGCGCGAGACACAGTACGCGGCGTTGGTCCCGGTGTTCTTCAGCGAAGGCGTCGAGTGGTTCGACGCCCAGGGCGTGGACACCGGACGGCGCGACCGCTTCACGAAGGTCTGGCCGTTGTTCTCGTGGGAGTGGAACGGCGACGGCTCGCGGAACATCCAAGCGTTCACGCTGCTGCCGCTGCGCCTCGAGAAGTACGTCAAGGACTTCAACGACGCGTGGGGCTTCCTGTGGAACCTCTACGAGTATCGGCGTGCGCCGGACGCGGACGGCGGGTACACACGGCACGCGGCGTTGTTCCGGCTCTACGGCGCGTACTTCAGTGACGCCGAGTCGTCGGTGCGCGTGCCGCTGTTGTTCAACTGGCGCACCTTCTACGCGGACGGCAAGCAGTCGCGTTGGTCGCGGCGCTTCCTCGGCGGAATGTTCGGCTGGGAAGGTGAAGAAACGCGTGACGGCGTCGACAGCAGCCTGGTTCTGTTCTGGTTCCCAGTGAAGATCTGACGGACGGGGGCGAGCGGGTGGACATCCTGCGATTCGGAGTTCGCTTCATCTCGGACTCGGTGCACGGGGCGGGTTACACGACCCGTCTGTGCTTCGCCGCCATCGGGCGATTCCACCGCGTCCTGCGCCGGTTCAAGATGGTGCTCGAGCAGATGTACGTCTGCGGCATCAAGCCGCTGCCGGTCGTCGTGATCGTCGGCATCTTCACCGGCATCATCCTCGCCTATCAGACCGGCCTCGAACTCGACCGCTTCGGCCAGCGCGAGAAGATCGCCGACATCATCGGCATCGTGCTCGCCCGCGAGATGGGACCGTTCATCACCGGCCTGATCCTCACCGCGAGCGTCGGCGCCGCGATGGCGGCCGAACTCGGAACGATGAAGGTGTCCGAAGAGATCGACGCGATCGAAGTCATGTCGATCGACCCGATCGATCTGCTGGTGATGCCGCGCGTGCTCGCGCTGACGATCATGTGCCCGCTGCTCGCGTTCGTCGTCGACATCGTCGGCATCCTCGGCGGTGGATTCATCAGCGAGAGCCAGCTCCAGATCCCGTGGACGCTGTACCTGCGGCAAGTCGCGGAGTCGCTCGAGACCCCGGCCAAGACGCTGCCGCTGCCGAAGGACTTGTTCACCGGCCTGTTGAAGGCGGTCGTGTTCGGGCTGACCATCGCATCGGTGGGCTGCTCGGCCGGGCTGCGCGCTTCGGGCGGAGCACTGGGAGTGGGCCGAGCCACCCGGGGAGCGGTCGTGATCGCGTTCACGCTGCTCATCATCTTCGGCTACTACATGACCTGGTTCTTCTACCCGTGATCACGCTGGAGAAGGTCAACAAGGCGTTCGCCGGGCGCCGCGTCCTCGTCGACTACGACCTGCAGGTCAACGACGGCGAGACGTTCGTCATCATCGGCCCGTCCGGCATCGGCAAGAGCGTCACGCTCAAGCACATCGTCGGACTGCTGCAGCCCGATTCGGGCTCGATCCGCGTCGACGGCGTCGACGTGACGAAGGCGTCGGCGAACGAGCTGCGCGAGGTCCGCAAGAAGATCGGCTTCCTGTTCCAGGGCGGCGCGCTGATCAACTGGATGACGGTCGGCGAGAACGTCGCCCTGCCGCTCCGCGAGAACCGCGCGCACCGGATGAAGGAAGCCGAGATCCAGGCGACCTGTCGCGAGAAGCTGTCGCTGGTCAACATGGCGAGCGAAGCGAACAAATACCCCGACGCGATCTCCGGCGGCATGCGCAAGCGCGCCGCGCTCGCGCGCGTGCTCGTCGCGAACCCCGGCATCGTCCTCTACGACGAGCCGACCGCGGGCCTCGACCCGCGCATGTCGTCGACGATCTGCAACCTGATCAACGACGTGAAGCGCCAGTTCGGCGTCACGGCGATCGTCGTCACGCACGACCTGCCCCTCGCGTACGCCGTCGGCGACCGCATGGGGATGATGCATCTCGGCAAGCTGATCGAGGTCGGGACCCCGGCCGAGGTCCGTGCTTCCAAGAATCCGATCGTGCGCGACTTCCTCGAAGGTCGCCCCATCCAGTCCGTTGAAGAAGAGTCGAAGCTCGGCCTCGCGCCCTGAGCTGCCCGGGAGACGTCCATGGCCCAGAGCAACACGACCGTCCGCCACCTCATCCTCGGCCTCCTGTTCTTCGGGAGCCTGTTCGCGCTGGCGTACGTCACGAGCCAGTTGCGCAACTTCCCCGGCATGGGCACGAGCAGCGTCGTGAACGTGCTGTTCGAAGACGTGAACGGAGTCCGCCGCGAGGACTCGGTGTTCGCGTACGGAACGCGCTTCGGACGCGTCACCGGCGTCACGCCGATCCCGCGCGAGGCGTGGGACGCGACCAGCCGCGGCGAAGTCGGCGACTCCGGCCGCACGTTCATCCCGAACGTCCTGGTCGAGATCGAGCTCGAAACGCCGCTGACGCTGCGCAACGGCTTCGGCGTGTTCGCGTCGGACGCGAACCTGCTCGGTGGCAAGCAGGTCGACATCGAGCCCGGCGACGCCCGCGGCACCGCACTCGACATGGGGCCGACCACGCGCAAGCTCGACGTGACCTCGTCGGCCGAGCTGAAGAAGGTCACGCTCTACGGCTACTCGCGCCCGCATCCGATCACGTCGATCGGCAAGGTCGTCGACGACAACAAGGACGGCATCAAGGAGATCGTCGACAACCTGCGCACGACGACGTCGAACCTGAACGACCCGAACAAGGGCCCGCTCGGCTACCTGATCGCCAGCACCGAAGCCCGCGCCAAGCTCGACAACACGCTGGACGCGCTCGACAAGCTCGCGACGCAGTCGAAGACGAACGGCAACCTCGTCAACGAGCTGTTCTACGGCGAGAAGCTGCGCAACGACTTCACCGCGGTCGGCGACAACCTGCGCCAGATCACCGAGGACGCGAAGAACCCCGAGTCGATGATCGGCGGCCTCACGCAGCCGAACGCGCCGATGAAGAAGAACCTCGACAAGGCGATCGACGACATCGGCCAGATCCTGGCCGACGCGCGCCGCCCGGGGAACCTGATCAGCCGCATCACCGACGATGCGCCCGGCTCGATCGGCGACGACCTGAAGTCGATCTCGTCCGGCATCCGCGGCTGGATCGACGACGTGAACTCGAACCCCGACTCGCTGGTCAGCAAGGCGATCAAGGGTGACCTCGGCCGTACGGTCGACGACGCGTTCGCCGAGATCGACCGGCAAGCCGAGAACATCGGCAAGAACGTCATCGACCCGATCGCGCAGAGCAAGGGCGCGCTCGGCTACCTGATCAACGACCCGGAATCGAAGCAGGACCTGCGCCGCCTCATCAACGCGACGCTCGGCATCATCGAAGACGCGCGCGAAGCGGCTCCGATCTCGGGCCTCGGCAGCTTCATCTTCGGAGCCTTCTGAGGGAGC
>JAEUIB010000182.1 GCA_016795255.1 Planctomycetota bacterium | reverse complement strand
CAACGCGAATCCGGCGCGGTATGCGGCGCCGGCGCGCCCTTCGGAGAACCGCGCGCGCAGCGATCGGCGCACGCCGTCGCCGTCGTACACCTTGACCGCGTACGTCGCCTCACCGGCGATCGCGAGCGCGACCGACGACCGCCGCGCCAGCGACCGGACGGCCGGCGTTCCGCGCGACAGTGCATCGCGCGCATCGGCGATCGCGGCGAACACTACGCGCTCGTCGATCGCTCGCCGCCGCCAGCCGCGGCAGCCTCCGGCGCGAACGGACGTGAACTCGCTGCTCTCGCGCACGCAGCGCTTGCTGCGACTCTCGATGCGCGCGGCTTCGCGGCGTTCGATCTTGCGTTCGACGGCGGCGATGAAGCGCTCGCGCGCCGGCAGCGGTCCCGCGACGTCCGCGTAGCGCGCGATCGCCGCGCGGAACTCGCCGGCGCCGAGGCCGAACCGCAACGTGTGCAGCAGCGTCGCCAACGCTTCGACGCGCGCGCGGATGCCGACGGTGCGTCCGCGCTCGACGCGATGCAGGTCGATCACGACCACGTCGCGCGGATCGCCGTTTCGCAGCAGCACGTTGCCGCCGTGGAAATCGCGATGGTGGAACCCGGCCGCATGCATGCGCGCGAGCACGTCGAGGGTCGCCGCGAGGTCGTCGATCGCATGGCCACCGAACGCGCCGCGCGAAGCGAGTCGCTCCTCGAGGAAGCCGCCGAGCGGCCGCGCGCCCGGGATCGCCGACGCGCCGAAGCTCGACGCGTACGGCGGCGTGCCGCCCTCGGCGACGAACCACGGCTCGGGAACCGGCAGCCCAGCGACGCGCATCGCGCGCGCCGTCTCCCATTCGCGCCGCGCTCGATTGCCGAACGCCAGCACCTTCAGGCGTTCGAAGCCGCGGTCCGGGGCGTATCCCTTGACGACGACCGCACCGATCGGAGTGTCGATCCGCGCGACGCGACGACGCGGGTTCCGCTTCAGCTCGACGCCGGGATCGGCGCCCAGCGCGAGGGCCTCGATCGCCGGCCGGCCGATGCGCTCGACGATCGCGGCCGACGCCTCGAGCGCGAGCCCGCGCGAGCTGTTCCAGTGCGCGAGTTGTTCCGGCTCCGGCATCCAGGATCGCCAACGGCCCGTCGGAACGAGCGCCCGCGGTACGACCGGTTTCGGTCACGCGCGCTCCGAATCATCGCGGACTCTTCTACCATCCCGCCCGTGCAACGCGCGCTCCGCATCCTCCACGTCGATACCGAACGCACTTGGCGCGGCGGCGAACAGCAGGCGCA
This sequence comes from Planctomycetota bacterium, assembly GCA_016795255.1. Lineage (GTDB taxonomy): Bacteria > Planctomycetota > B15-G4 > B15-G4 > JADJEK01 > JADJEK01. The sequence goes on along the minus strand of JAEUIB010000182.1, from coordinate 3,651 downwards.
GAACCTCATGTGCGGCTCGCGCGCCCGCGGCCACGCGGTCACGATGGTCGCGCAGCCCGGCTCGCCGTGCGCCGCGCGAGCGCGCGAGGCCGGCCTCGACGTCGTCGAACGATCGATGCGCGGCGAGTTCGACCTCGGTGCGATCGCGACGCTGACGCGTCTGCTGCGGACCGGCGGGTTCGACGTCGTCCACGCACACACGTCCCACGCGCACACGCTCGCCGCACTCGCCGCGTGGCGGGCGAAGGTGCCGTGCGTGGTCTCGCGACGGGTCGACTTCGCGATCACGGGATCGCCGTTCCGGCGGTTCAAGTACCGGCACGGCGTCGATCGGTTCGTCGCGATTTCGCGCGCGATCGGCGACGTCCTCGCCGCCGGCGGAGTCGCTCGCGACCGGATCGCCGTCGTCCACAGCGGCATCGACCCGGAGCGCTTGCGGCGCGCCGATCCGTCCGGTCCTCGCGCCGAGCTGCGACTCGAGCCGGGAACGCCGTTGGTCGGATCGGTCGGGCACTTCGCGTGGCACAAGGGCTTCGACGTGTTCGTCGATGCCGCCGCGGCGATCGCGAGTCGGCGGCAGAACGTCCGCTTCGTGCTGGTCGGCGCCGGCGAACTCCGAGCCGACCTCGCGCGCCAGGTCGAGCGCCTCGGACTCACGAGCCGCTTCGCGTTCCCCGGGTTCCGCGACCAGGCCCCCGACTGGCTCGCCGCGCTCGACGTGTTCGCCGCGCCGTCGCTCATGGAAGGGCTGAACACGACGATCCTCGATGCGCTGTGGCTCGAGCGGCCGGTCGTCGCGGCTCGCGCCGGCGGCATTCCCGAAGCGGTCGTCGACGGCGTGACCGGGCTGTTGGTGCCGCCGAAGGACGCGACCGCGCTCGCGGCCGCGATCGAGCGGTTGCTCGACGATCGCGCTGCGGCGCGCTCGTTCGGCGCGGCCGGGCGCGCGCACGTCGAAGCGGGGTTCACGATCGACACGATGGTCGAGGGCAACCTTGCCGTCTATCGCGAGTTGGTGCGCGACCGGCCGCGCGCCGCCAGTCGCGACGGGGCGCACGACGGGGTCGCGTCGCGATGACCCCGCCTCGACGGTCCGCGGACGGCCGGACCCGGATTCGCCCCGTCGAGACTCCTTCCGACGTCGTCGTTACCATCCGCCCGCGGCCCGGCTATCGCCTCGGGGGCCGCGGCAATCCGGAGCACCGATGATGGTTTCCGTCGCGCTCGCCCTGGGCCTCCTGCTCCAGGTCGACCGCGCCTTCCAGACCGAGATCGACACCGCGATCGACGCGGGCATCGCGTACTTGCGCGAGAGCGAAGACGCGCTGGCCACCGCGCCCCACGCGGCCGCGTACCGCAGCGGGACCGAGTGCCTCGTGTTCTATACGCTGCTGATGAGCGGCGTCGGCAAGGACGATCCCTACGTCGCGCGCCTCGAGCCCGTCGTGGTCGCGGCCGCGCGCGACTCCGATCAGACGTACACGCTGGCACTGGCGACGCTCGGACTGCTGGCGCACGACGCGAAGCGTCACTCGGTCACGATCGCCGGCCTCGTGGCGCGCCTCGAGGCCGGTCAACGCAAGGGCGACCAACGCGGCAGCGGCGCGTACGGCTACGAGTTGCCGCGCGAACGCACCGGCGACGGCAAGAAGGCGTCGAACAAGAAGTCGATCCAGCTCGCGCATTGGGACGCGCCGTCCGGCTGGTGGGACAACTCCAACACGCAGTACGCGATCCTCGCGCTGCGCTCGGCCGTCGATCACGGGTTCGCCGTCGACGGCAAGGTGTTCGAACGCTCGGCGCGCCACTTCCTGCGCCAGAAGCGACCGGACGGCGGCGCGGCGTACTCGGACTCGATCCGCGAGCGCTCCTACTTGTCGATGACGGCGGGCGTGTTCGGTTCGCTGCAGATGTGCGTCGACGCGCTCGAACGCGCCGGGACGGACGACCTCAAGGAACTCCGATCGCTGTCGGATCGCGCGATCGAACGGTCGACGAAGTGGCTCGAGGAGAACCTGCGCTTCCCGCCGGACGGCTCCAGTTGGCCGTTCTACGCGCTGTACGCGGTCGAACGCTTCGGTCACCACGCCGACTCGAAGACGTTCGGCAAGCGCGACTGGTACGCCGAGGGCGCGCGGTTCCTCGTCGACATCCAGCTCGACGACGGTGCGTTCGCGACCGCGTCGCTCGTTCCGTCGCGCCCTCGGGGCGCGCTGCCACGCGGGCGCGGATTGCTCGGCAAGAAGAACCGCGTGCTGCCGAACGCGCCGCGCGTCGTCACCGGCGACGTCGTCGACACGTGCTTCGCGCTGCTGTTCCTGAAGCGCGCGTCGTTCGTCCACACCCAGACGTCGGACGAGATCACGATCCTGCTGCGCGGCGTCGACGCCCAGGCGCGCGCGGACGACCTCGATCGCATCCGGAACCGGATCCTCGCGGCCGGCAAGCACGCGGTCGAGCAACTCGTGCTCGGGCTCTCGCTCGAGAACGCCGCCGCGTTCCAGCTCGCGGACCAATGCCTGCACGACATCACCGGCGAGGACATGGGCTACACGCCGCTGGCCTCGGCCGACGAGCGGCGCGCCATCCGTGACCGCTGGACGCGCTGGCTGCTCGAACATCCGGAGTTCCGAACGGGTGGCGGGTCGTGAGCGACCCGGAGTTCGGAGTACAACGTCGGGCTCCGTGCGATCCGACGTCGGGTCTATCATCCCGGCCATGAGTGCCGGACTCCGCACCGCGTTCCTCGTCGTCTGCGTGCTCGCCGCCGGGATCGTCGGCTGGCGATGGCTCGCGTCGACGCCGGACGCGACGACGACGCCGTCGACGTCGACCGAACGGGACGACGGCGGCCGCCCCGACGACACCGGAACCTCGACGTCGCGGTCGCCGACGAGCGCGGACCCCACCCCCACGGCCGACGGGGTCGCGACGGTTGGCGACGAGCGCAGCGAACCGAATCGCGTCGATGTCGGCGGCGCGGCCGGAGCGACCAAGGAGTCCGGCGGAGCGGGCCTCGAAGGCCGCGTCGTCGACGAGTCCGGCCGACCGATCGCGGGCGCGAGCGTGGAGCTGCTGCGCGTCGGCAGCGGACTGATCACCGTCCGCGTGCCGTTGGGTGCGAGAGCTCGCTCCGACGGCTCGGGTCGCTTCGTGTTCCACGGCGTTCCGCTCGACACGGCGCTGGCGCTCGAAGCGACCGCGGCAGGATTCGCGGCCACGCGCGTCGATGGCGTCGCCGCGAGCGCGGACCGCACCGTGACCGTCCGCGACGTCGTGCTCATCGCTGGAGTCCGCGTCGGCGGCAAGGTGCGGTCGACGCACGACGGCGGCCCGGTGCCCGGCGCGCGGATCACGGCACGCTTGATCCGCTCGGGGATCCCGGTGGATCCGCTCGGCCCCGCGCTCGAAGCGCAGTCCGACGCTCAGGGCGACTATCGCCTCGAAGGGCTGTCGCCCGAGACGTACCGGTTCGACGTCGCCGCGGCCAACTTCGTCGACACGACCATCGATCGCTCGTTCTTCGCGGCGCGGACGCGGCGGGACGCGACGTTCGACCTCACGCTCGAGCCGAGCGCCGGCTCGCTGGCCGGAACGACCCGGGACGACGCCGGACAGCCGCTCGCCGACGTCGCGATCGTCGCCAGCGCG
>JAEUIB010000147.1 GCA_016795255.1 Planctomycetota bacterium | reverse complement strand
CCCCCCTACTCCTCCTCGTCCTTCCGCGTCGCCTTGTGCGCGTGCATCAGCTCCTCGGCTTGCTTGTGCGGCACGACGTCGTAGTGCGAGAACTCGGTGTTGAAGACTCCCTCGCCTTGCGAGATCGAGCGCAGGTCCGGCGCGTACGTCTGGACTTCCTTCAGCGGCACGTGGGCCTTGATGCTCTGCGTTTCGCCGATCGTGTCCATGCCGGTGATGCGGCCGCGGCGGCCGTTCAAGTCGCTGGAGACGTCGCCCATGAAGCGCGTCGGGATCAGCACCTCGATGTTGACGATCGGCTCGAGCAGCACGGGCTTCGCCTTCTCGAACGCGTCGCGGAACGCGCGTGCGCCGGCGATCTTGAACGAGGCTTCGTCCGAGTCGACGTCGTGCGACTTGCCGTCGTAGACCGACACGACGACGTCGACGACCGGGTAGCCGGCGACGACGCCCTTGTGCATCTGGTCGAGGATGCCCTTCTCGACGGCCGGCAGGAACTGCCGCGGGATCGAGCCGCCGTAGGTGTCGTCGACGAACTGGAAGCCCTTGCCCCGCTCGTTCGGCGCGACGCGGAGATAGACCTCGCCGAACTGCCCGCGACCGCCCGACTGCTTCTTGTGGCGATGGTGACCTTCGGACTTGCCGACGATCGTCTCGCGCAGCGGGATCTTCGGGATGTGCGTGTCGACGTCGACCTTGAAGTGCGTCTGCAGACGGTGCAGGCACGTCTCGAGATGGAGTTGCGATCGCCCGCGCACCACGAGTTCGCCGGTCTGCGCGTCGCGCTCGACGTGGAACGTCGGATCCTCGGTCGCGAGCTTCTTCAGTCCCGTCGACAGCTTCTGTTCGTCGTTGCGGCTCTTCGGGACCACCGCGAGCGACGCCATCGAATGCGGCATGCGCATGTCGTGGAAGCGCACCGGGCTCTTCTCGGCGCACAGCGTGTCGTTCGTCTCGAGGCTGTCGATCTTCGACAGCACGACGATGTCGCCGGCTTGCGCGTAGTCGACCTGCTCGGTCGTCTTGCCTTGCGGGCGGAAGATGTGGTGCATCTTCTCGGGCTTGCCGACGCGCGGGTTCAAGTAGTGGTCGTCGAGCTTGACCTCGCCGGTCAGCACGCGGACGTAGCTGAGCCGCCCGACGAACGGATCGGCGACCGTCTTGAACACGCGGGCCGCGAACGCGGTGTGTTCGCGCGGGTTCAGCGGGATCGCGTCGGCGGTCGCCGCGGTGCCGGGCGACGCCTTGAAGTACGGGCCGCGCACCGGGGACGGGCAGAACTCGGCGAGGAAGTCGAGCATCGCGTCGATGCCGATGTTCTTCGACGCCGCGGTGAACAGGATCGGCGTCACGCCGCCGTCCGCGACGCCCTGCTTCAGCAGCGGCGGCAACTCCTCGAGCGTCACGTCGCCGGTCTCGAAGTAGTGCTCCATCGCCTTCGTGTCGAGTGCGACGACCGCTTCGACGAATTGCTCGTGCGCGGCTTGCGCGGCGTCCTTCAGTTCCGCCGGCGCTTCGCCCGCTCCGGCCATCACGTTGACGACGGCGCTGGTCTTCAGCCCGCGACCGACGGGCAGGAACGCCGGCACGCATTGGCTGCCGAACGCTTCGCGGATCTGTTCGAGCACGGCGTCGAGATCGACGTGGTCGTCGTGGTCGATGCGATTGACGACGATCACGCGACCGCGGCCCGCGTCGACGGCTTCCTGCCACAACTTGCGCGTGTGGAACTGGACGCCCGCGTGCGCGTCGACGCAGATGAAGACGGTCTCCACCGCGTTCATCGCCGCGATCGACTCGCCGAGGAAGTCCGGGTAGCCCGGCGTGTCCAGCAGGTTGATCTCGTGCTTGTGGTGCTGCAGGTGGAACACCTTCAGCAGCAGCGTGTGCTTCTTTTCCTTCTCGTCGGAGTCGTAGTCGACGAACGACGATCCGTCCGCGACGTTGCCGCGCCGCGCGATCGCGCCGGCGCGATGCAGGAGGGCCTCGATCAGCGTCGTCTTGCCGCTGCTCGCGGCTCCGACGAACGCGACGTTCTTCAGGTCGACCGAAGCGTACTTCGCCATTTCTTCCTCCGACGAGCGACGCGAAGCGGCGCGCTGGTGGCTCTGGCGCAGCAAGAGGTTGGCACGTTAGCTCACGGCTCGGGGGATGGGAAGGAACCCGGCGTGGGCGCGCTTTGCCGCAGCGCCCGAGATGGGTGCGGTCAGCGCAAGAGGAAGTGCAACGGGTAGACGCGCGCGAGCTCGTCGCGGAACAGCAGCAGCACCAGCGTGGCGACGGCGAGGAACGGGCCGAACGGCATCGCCGCGAGCGGCTGATCCGTGGATCGGAGGCGGCGGAGGAACCAGAACAGCGCGATCAGCGGCAACGGCACGATCAGCGCTAGCGCGACGACCTCGGAGCCGAGCGCGCGCGCCAGCGGCAGCGGCGCGACCCACATCAACCCCGCGGTCCCGAGCAGCACGAACGTCGCGATCGGCATGCGCCGGAACAGCGTGAAGAACGCCGGCAACGCACCGAGCACGCTGGCGAGCAGGAACACGAGCAGCGCACCTTCGGCGCCGAACACCGCTCCGGCGAGCGCGAGGAACTTGGCGTCGCCGAGCCCCATCGCTTCGCGACGGAACAACGCGCTGAAGACGAACCGCACCGCGAACACGAGGAACAACCCGAAGCCGGCTCCTGCGGCGGACGCCAACGCGCTCGCGACGTGCGGGGACATCCCTTCGGCGAGGTCGCGACTCGCGACGAGGCCGCACAGCAGACCCGCGCCGAGTGCGGCCGGCAGCAGCACCGGCAGCGCGAGGAACTTCAGCTCTTCGACGAGCGAGAACTCCTCGTCGTCGGTCGGCAGCGCGTTCGGGCCCTCGGGATCGACGTCGTCGCCGCTGCGATCGTGCGTCCACCAATCGACGACGAGCGCCGGGAACACGCCGAGGAACAGGCCGGCGAAGATCGCGGCCGGCATCAGGACGGCGTCGCCGTGAAGGACCGCGTCCAGGCGATGCCCGTGCAGCGCGCCGGGCAGCGCGGCCGCGAACGCGACGAAGCCGGGGATCCACGGCACCGTCAGCGGATCCGGGATCAGCGCGTGCTTGAAGTCGATGACGGTGATCGCGACGAGCAACGCCGCCAGCACCAGTTGCGCGAGCAGCGGCAACGCCCGATCGATCGGCAAGCGCCCCTGCGCGTCGAGCGTCCACGCCGTCAATACCGCGAACACGAGCGCCGTGACGGCTTCGACCATCACGTACGTCCACGGGATCGACTTGCCGCAGCCGCGGCAGCGCCCGTTCTGGATCACGTACGACACGATCGGCAGGTTCTCGTTCCACGGGATCTGCCGGCGGCATTGCGGACAGAACGAGCGCTTCGGATGCGCGACGGACAGCCCGCGCGGCACGCGATAGATCACGACGTTCAGGAACGACCCGATGATCGCGCCGAGCGCGAACGCCGTGACCAGGAAGAACGCCCACGAGCTCATGGCGAACTCCGCGCGTCGTCGGCCGCGACGGCGATCGCGGGCGCGCCGTCGGTCGCGACCAGCGTCCACGTCGCGCTCGCCCGGCAGGGTCCGTCGACGAGGTCGCGGACGCCGAGCGCGCCGAGCTCGAGCACGAACCGCGTCGACGGCGGAGCGAATCCGGCGCGCGGACGCAACTCGACGGTCGCGGAGAACGCGTGCTGCTCGAAGCGGATCTCGATCGGCACCCGCGTCCGCGCGGCGTCGTCGAACTCGAGCGGGAACGACTCGGGCACGACGCTGTCGGGCCGCAGCGGCTCGGTGAATTCCATCCGCAGCCAGCCGTCCGGAGCGACCGCGATCGAGCGGTTGCCGTCCGCCCCACGCAGCGTCAGTGGATGCGACGGATCGACGTCGACGAACGCGGCGGCGCCCGCGGTCGCGGTCGTCACCGTCCTGCGCGTCGTCGTCGCGGCGTCGAGCAGATCGCGTTCGGCCGACCACAGTCCATCGCGCGCCGGATAGCCGACGAGCGTGATCGACACCGTGTCGCCGGCGGGCCAACCCCGCGGCGACGCGCCGTCGCTCGGCGTCGGCACGAACTCGACGCGCGGGCCGCGGACCCGGAACTCCCCGGGAACGGGCCGACTGGATCGAATGCGGATGGAGTTCGAGTTCACGGAGGTCCGGTCGATCGGGCGGTCGAACTCCCACACGATCGGCTCGTTGAGGCGCAGGACCTGACCCGCGGGCGGAGAAACCGCGACCAGGTGGAACGGCTCCTCGCGCGCGCCGCAGCTCGCGATCGCGAGTCCGATCCACGCGACGCGCTTCACGGAGCACCCTGCGCGGCGCGTTCGACGCCGAGCGCGATGCCGATCAACGCGAGGTCTGGCTCGACGTCGACCCTCGTCGCGAGGAACGGCACGAGCAGCGCCGCGTCGCCGCCGGTCACGACGACGGCCGAATCGTTCGGAGCGAGGTCGGCGATCAAGCGATCGACGAGCCCCGCGGTACCGCGGACGACTCCCGAGCGGATCGCAGCATGTGTTTCGCGGCCGAGCGCGGGCACGGGCGCACCGGGCGCCACGTCGACCCGCGGCAGCAAGCCGGTCTCGCGCTCCAGCGCGCGCAGCGCCGCCGCGACGCCGAGGGCGATCGCGCCGCCGCGGAACACGCCGCCGGCGTCGACGAGATTCACGGTGATCGCCGTGCCGAGACTGACCGCGACGACGGCGCCGCCGACCCGCGCGTACGCGGCGGCAGCGAGGAACAGGCGATCCTGGCCGACGCTCTGCGGTGGATCACACGCGTTCTGGATCGGCGCGCGGAAGTCGGTCGGAGCGATCCGCGGCGTCGCCCCGCGCAGCACGTCGACGACGCGCGCGGTCGCTTCGGGTCGAACCGACGCGATGCCGATCGGCCCGGAGAATCGCAGGGCGGACCACCACGCGGGGCCCTCGGTCGCCCAGCGTTCGTGGGCGATCACGACGCGATCGCGAACGACTCCGCGTTCGACGATGCCGGCCTTGACCGACGTGTTGCCGATGTCGAGCGCGAGGACGGCGGGCACGCCGTTCTCCTGGTCAGTTCGCGACCGTGAACACGCGCGTCAGGCGCTTGCCGCGCCGTTCGATCTCGACGCGGTAGGTGCCGAAGTTCGGGTTCTCTTCGAAGTACTGGAACACCGAGCTCTTGTTGACGATCGTGCGACTGTTGATGGAGCGCAGCAGGTCGCCTTCTTCGAGACCTCGCTCTTTCGCGAGGCTGCCC
>JAEUIB010000116.1 GCA_016795255.1 Planctomycetota bacterium | reverse complement strand
AGCGCCGCTTCCTCGACCTATTGCGCTTCTTCATCGTGTTCGAGGACTCTGCCGGTGCCGACGGCGGCGGCGGAACTCTGATCAAGAAGATGGCCGGTTATCACCAGTTCCACGCGGTGAATGCGGCCGTGGACGAGACGCTGCGCGCGGCGCAGTCGGTCGTCGCGGACGTTCCCGGTACTTGGGAAGCTGGCACGCGTCCGGGTGGTGAACCCGGCGACCGACGCGTCGGCGTCGTCTGGCATACCCAAGGCGCGGGCAAGAGCCTGACCATGGCGTTCTATGCGGGGCGCGTGATCCTGCACCCCGAGATGCACAATCCGACGATCGTCGTGCTGACCGACCGCAACGACCTCGACGACCAACTCTTCGGCACGTTCGCTGGATGCAGTGACCTGCTGCGGCAGCCGCCGGTGCAAGCCGACAGCCGCGCGGACCTCCGAGCGAAGCTCGCCGTCGCCGCCGGCGGCGTAGTGTTCACGACGATCCAGAAGTTTTTCCCCGAGGCGCAAGGCGATCGGCACCCGGTCCTGTCCGCGCGGCGCAACATCGTCGTCATCGCGGACGAGGCGCACCGCAGCCAGTACGACTTCATCGACGGATTCGCCCGTCACATGCGGGATGCGCTGCCGCACGCATCGTTCGTGGGCTTCACCGGCACGCCGATCGAGAAGACCGACGCGAACACGCGGGCCGTGTTCGGGGACTACATCAGCGTCTATGACATCCAACGCGCTGTCGTCGATGGCGCGACGGTGCCCATCTACTACGAGAGCCGCCTGGCCAAGCTGGAGCTGAAGGAGTCCGAGCGACCGAACATCGATCCGGAGTTCGAGGAAGCAACCGAAGGTGAGGAAGTCGACCGGAAGGAGAAGCTGAAGAGTCGGTGGGCCCAGCTCGAGGCGATCGTTGGATCGGAGAACCGCATCAAGTTGATCGCGCGGGATCTCGTCCAGCACCTGGAGACCCGCTTCGCGGTGATGAAGGGCAAGGCGATGGTGGTGGTGATGAGTCGCCGCATTGCCGTCGAGCTGTATCGCGAACTCACGACGTTGAAACCGGAGTGGCACGGGGAGGACGATGACCACGGCGCGCTGAAGGTCGTGATGACCGGCTCGGCTTCCGACCCGCTCGAATGGCAGCCGCATATCCGCAACAAGCCGCGCCGTGAGGTGCTGGCGGCTCGCTTCCGCGACGCGAAGGACCCGTTCCGGATCGTGATCGTGCGCGATATGTGGCTCACGGGCTTCGACGCGCCAAGCCTGCACACGATGTACGTGGACAAGCCGATGCGCGGGCATGGCCTGATGCAGGCGATCGCCCGCGTGAATCGCGTGTTCAAGGACAAGCCCGGCGGGCTGGTCGTGGACTATCTGGGCTTGGCGGATGAGCTGAAGAAGGCACTCGCGGTCTACACGGACGCGGGTGGCAAGGGCGACGCCGCGCTCGATCAGGACCGCGCGGTGGCGCTGATGCTGGAGAAGTACGAGGTCTGTTGCGGGCTCTTCCACGGCTTCGACCGGAGCCGTTGGATCACCGGCACCGCTCAAGAGCGCGTCACGGTGCTGCCTGCGGCTCAAGAGCACATCCTCGCCCAGCAGGACGGCAAGGCGCGACTGTTGCGCGCCGTCACCGAACTCTCGCAGGCGTTCGCGCTCGCGGTGCCGCACGCCGAATCGCTGCGCATTCGAGACGACGTCGGTTTCCTTCAGGCCGTTCGTGCCGTGCTCGCGAAGAACACAACGGGCGAACGCAAGACCGACGACGAGTTGGACTTCGCGATCCGCCAGATCATCTCGAAGGCGGTCGTCTCGGACGAAGTCGTGGACATCTTCGCGGCGGCAGGCCTGAAGAAGCCGGACATCTCGATTCTGTCCGACGAGTTCCTCGCCGACGTCCGCGGCATGAAGCACCGAAACCTCGCCGTCGAACTCCTTCAGAAGCTCCTCAAAGGCGAAATCCGCACGCGAGGTCAGCGCAATGTCGTCCAAGCCAAATCGTTCGCGGATTTGCTCGAACAGTCCATCCGCAAGTACCAAAACCGAGCCATCGAGACGGCGCAGGTCATCGAAGAGTTGATCCAACTCGCCAAGCAACTGCGCGCTGCCAGCGCGAGGGGCGAGCAACTCGGCCTCAACGATGATGAGCTCGCGTTCTACGATGCGCTCGAAACGAACGACAGCGCCGTGAACGTCATGGGCGACGACGCGCTACGCGCGATCGCGCGGGAACTGGTCGAGACGGTCCGCAAGAACGTCACCATCGACTGGACGATTCGCGACAATGTGCGCGCGCAACTGCGCGTACTCGTGAAGCGAATCCTGCGCAAGCATGGGTATCCGCCGGACAAGCAGGAGAAGGCGACGCAGACGGTGCTGGAGCAGGCGGAAGTGCTGTCGGAGATCTGGGCGGCGGCGTAGGGGGGGATGTGAAGGAAATACGTACGGGCGCGACGGATGGGCATGGCTCGCAGGTTGTCTCGCTCATCGTCGACGCCACCTATCGCTGCAATGCACGGTGTGCCTACTGTCGATGGGGTGACGGGCGCACATTCGAACGCGCCGATGCGCCGATCAGCGAATTGTGCTTGAGTTCCGATTGGTTGGCTTCCGCGCGCATTGGCCGAGTGGTCTTTTCAGGCGGAGAGCCGCTGCTCCATCCTTCGTTACCAACGGCAATCACCCATTATCAATCGCAAGGTGTAGTCGAGCGAGTCGTGATCACCAACGGGCTGCGTGCTGATCAAGCCCGGGTAGCTCAGTGCCTACGCGCCGGGGCGACAGGCATCACGTTCTCGATCGACGCGGTCGATGCTTCGGTTGTCGAGGTCGCTCGGAGGATGTCGCGAACGCAGCACGAGCGAGTGCTACGAAACCTGAGCGACACGTGCTCTCACGCGCGGAGTAGAAGTCTCGAAGTATCCGTGAACTGTGTTCTGTCCGCCGCAAACTGCTCCGTCTCGACTGTTCAGGAGCTTGCCGAACACGCGTCCTCGCTCGGAGTGACGGCAGTCAAGTTCCAACCCATTTTCGACGACGGATACCTCGGCACCAACGCCCCGCAGCTTCAATTGGGCGCAACTCACGCCGCAGTGATCCGCGAGATGGGTGCAGATACGGTGAATTGGGGAATCTCGACCAACCCAAGGAGCTTCTTCTTCGAGTTGGCGGACCTGCTCGAGGGAGCGACGCTTCCTGGTCGCTCGTGCCGTCTCGGCGGGCGGACCTATGTGCTACAGCCGGACGGCCTGGTGATCTGTCCCTGGATTCACGCGCCGGTGATCGCGGCGTGCGATGACCTTCCGAACAAGATTCGGGATTTCGCTGCAATGACTGCATCATGTTCCACTGGTCCGAACTGCTTTTGCCTACAACCGCGCGAACAGCGGTGGTTCGATGCGCTCAGTTGACGTGCTCGTGCCGTCCGTGCGACTTGATGCTGGGCCGCTGTTGGCAATTCTGAACTTGAGAATCCCACTCGATGTGGAGGTGCGGTGGATCATCGTCGCCGACGACCCGTTGGCCCGAATCCATGAATCTGTTGCCCAGAGGATTGACGGCGAGCGATGCCGAGTCGTGAGGCATGCTCAGAATCTCGGCGCGGCAGCCGCGCGCAACTCCGCACTCGAAGTCAGTACGGGGGAGTGGGTTCTTTTCCTCGACGATGACGTCTGGCCGACACCCGACCTCCTCGAGGTCTACTCGGATGCGGTAAAGAACTCGGATGCCGCGATCGGCTTCTTCGGTCCAACGCTTTTTGATCCGGCTCGGACCGTGTTCCAACGAGGTGTCGAAGTGTCGGACATTCTTACGTTCTTCCGCGTAGCTTTGTGGTGTAGGGAACTTCGCTGGGCTCCGACGGCGAACGTGCTCGTCCGCGGCGATCTTGCTCGTTCGGAGCGATTCCTGACCTGCTTCCCAAAGGCCGGCGGAGGAGAGGACATTGATTACTTACTTCGCATCACCAACGCTGCTGGGGCGCCGTTGATTGCGGTGCCGAGCGCCCGAGTCGCTCACCCGTGGTGGCGTAACGGTGCGCGCGACTACACAAGGTTCATGCGCTGGTCATACGGCGATTCTCTGCTGCACGACTTGCATCCGACACATGTTTATCGGACTGTGCCGAACGCCGCTGAAACGCTGCTTCTGGGTCTACCGATCGCGGCGATCGTTGCGACATCCGTTGGCTCGCCGGTGCCCGTCGTCGCGATGCTCGTCGGCGTCATGGCTGGTGAGATCGTCATGGAGTTCGGTCGCTTGCTTGCGTTGAAGGGGTTTCCCGCGTGTCTCTACTGTGTCGAGACGGTCTTGATTCGTAGCGCGAACGATGTCGGCAGACTCGCAATGCAGTTGGGCCAGCTCCGTCGGTTCCGCGGAGTCACGGAGCGTTGGGACCACTTCTGTGACGGACTACATATCGCGTATCATCGGCGATGGGCAGCGTGGAAGTGCGTTGCGCACGCGGCTGCGATCGCCGCGGTTGCGCTGGGCTTATGAAAGAAGCTGGTCGCCTCGACCGCGAGGCATGAGGCCACGGAGCGCGATGAACACCGAACCACCCAAGCTCTCCCTCTTCCAAGCCGTCCGATGCCGCCACGGAGAACGCCTCGCGCAAGGCGTCCTCTGTTACCTCCTCACTAACGATCACGCCTTCTGTCAGTCGTTCTGCGCATGGGCCGGCTTTCCCGGCGACTGCGTACGGATCGACGAAGAGCAGTGCTCGGGCGATCTACGGCATGACCTCGTGTTGACGTTCGCCGATGGGCGGCGGCATGCGGTCGAGCTGAAGTTGTGGGCGGACCTGACGCCGAATCAGCGCGCGAGCCCGGCGTCGATGGACCTGTGGATCTTGCCTGCGCGCCATCGAGAACTCGGTGGCGATTGCGTACCGCGCGATCGCGTGCGGACGTGGGAGAGCTTGATCGAGGACGTCGCTTCGACGTCGGAGTTCGCGCGCGTGCTGCTGGACGGCTTCGCCGACTTCGCGTGGACGGATGACTCGCTCTCGATCGAGCAATTACGTGCGGACGTGCGGCGCCGGTTGGTCGGAGACGACGACGACGGCGCGTGGCGGACGAGTTGGTTCCTGAAAGGGTGCGTCGGCCGCGTCGAGGACCTCGGACTGCAATCGTCCGCGTCGAGCCAACGGATCCACGAGCGCTCATGCGGGTACTGGGGAACCTATCTCAAGCGCTCGGGCGCGGACGAGTCGTGGAAGGAATGGCTGTGGCTCGGCTTCTTGTTCACGGTCGACGCCCATGGCGAGCTGACGAAGCACGAACTCGTGCTGGGCTTGATGAAGAACGCCGCCGAGCGCTTTCCGCAGTTCGGCGAGGCGAGGCCCGACTGGTATCCAGACGACGGTGGAGGGTCGATGCCGAAGGTGATCCGCATTCCGTCGAGCGATGGAATGTGGACGACGGAG
>JAEUIB010000066.1 GCA_016795255.1 Planctomycetota bacterium | reverse complement strand
CGCCGTGACGCGCTCCGCCGCCTTGTCGATCATGCCCGCGACGCAGTTCGACACCGCCTCGAGCAGATCACCAGCCGCCATCAAGCCCTTGGAGCGGACGAGCTCCTTGACCTTGCTGCCGACCACGAGCATCTCACGCTTGCCGCCGTTCTTCTTGCCAGCCGCCTTCTTCTTGGCCGCCATCGTTCCCTCCTTGAAGGGTGGTTGTGCGATCCGCGAGGACCGCTAGACGAGGACTCAACGAATGGCCGGGAACGTATCGAGGCGAAAAACCGCCTTCAAGCGCCGATTCGCCGATTTCCTTCGTTATCGCCAGCGGATCGGCAAATTGACGCAGTTCGACGCTGAGCGACCCGACCCGCTCCGCGCAAGAGCGTGATGACCTCTTCGTCGCTCTCCGCGGGTATCGTCCGCGACCGCACGGATCGGAGCACCTGATGCGAGACGACGGAACGGGGCCCGAACTCGAACGGAGCCTGTCGCGCTTCGACGCGATGATGATCGTCGTCGGGACGATCATCGGCATCGGGATCTTCTTCAACCCGTCGCGCGTCGCGCACGACGTCGGCAGTCCGCTCGCGGCGCTCGCGTGCTGGGCGGCCGGTGGCGTGATCGCGCTGCTCGGCTCGATCACGTACGCGCAGCTCGGGCTCGTGCTGCCGCACGCGGGCGGTCCGTACGTGTTCCTGCGCGAGGGCCTGAATCGGCTGTTCGCGTTCCTTTACGGCTGGATCTGCCTGACGGCGATCGTCTCGGCCGCGGGCGCGGTGATCGCGCTGATCTTCGTCCAGTACCTCGAGGTGCTGGTCGGCGAACTGTCGCCGGCGGCGCGGATCGCGACGGCGGCGGGCACCCTCGCGTTCCTCGCGGTCATCAACGTCGTCGGTGTGAAGCTCGGCAGCGGCGTCAACAACCTGTTCTCGGTGCTGAAGATCGTCACGCTCGGCGCGCTCGCGGTCGCCGCCCTGTCGGGCGATCAGCCGGTGGTGACGTGGCAAGGTTCGGGGCCGGCGACGTTCTCCGGCGTCGTGTCCGCGCTGGTCGCGATCCTGTTCACGCTCGGCGGCTGGCAGAACCTGACGAACGTCGCCGGCGAGATGCGCGACGCGAAGCGCGACCTGTCCGTCGCGATCAAGCTCGGGGTCGGTCTCGTCGTCACCGTCGTGCTGGTCGCGAACGTCTCGTACCTGCGCTTGCTGCCGTTCTCGGTCGTCGAGTCGACCGACACGCTGTACGCCGACGCGCTGAGCACGGTCTGGGGGACCGTCGGCGGCAAGGCCGCGGCGCTCGCGATCGCGTGCTCGTCGTTCGGCATCCTGTGCGGCCTGATGCTGTCGGTTCCGCGCATCTACTACGCGATGGCGAAGGACGGCCTGCTGCCGCGCGTGCTCGCGACCGTCCATCCGCGGTTCAAGACGCCGGTCGCCGCGATCGTCGCGCAAGCCGGGATCGCCGTCGGGCTCGTGTTCTGGAACGACGTGCGCAAGCTGACGGACTACTGCGTGTTCGCCGACTGGATGTTCTTCGCGGCGAACGGCATCGCGCTGCTGCGGCTGCGGCGATTGCGTCCCGACGCGCAGGCGCTCGCGAGCAACCTGCTCGAGCGCGTCGCGCCGTGGGCGTTCACGGGGATCGCCGTCGCGGTGACGGCGTGCGTGATGGTCGCGAGCTGGGACGTCGCGCGCTACGGGCTGATCGTGTTGCTCGTCGGCGCGATCGTGTTCTGGGTCCAGGAATCCGCGCGCTCGCGCGCGTGATCAGGCAGCCTCGATCGCGGTCACTGCGCGAGCGGCTCGAGGCGGAGGCCCTGCTTGCCGAAGTACGTCGGCAGGTGTTCCTCGATCGTCGCGACGCCGAGTTCCTCGGTGTCCTTGCCGCGGAAGCGGAACGCCTTGCCGGCGTTCGTGACGAACCCGATCCGCATGAAGTCCGAGTCCTCGACCAGCAGCGTGCCCGTCGGCGCGCGACCTTCGACGAACGCGCCGACCGGCGGATCGTCGTAGCGCATCACGTAGCCGACGACCTTCGCGCCGTCCTTCACCTGGAAGTACGTCGTCCACGCGTCGCGGACCGGCGCGGCGTCGGGGATCTCGATGCCCGCGATCGACTTGGTCGGCGCGCGGACGACCGGCGACTCCTCGGGGTACTTGAACGTGGTGTTCGAGCACGCGGTCAGGGCGAGGGCGCAAGCGGCGAGGAACCCGTGGCGAAGCATCGGAGTCTCCGGAAACGAGGGCGGGGAGCATAGCAGCGGACGCCCAGCGAGGCGACCGGCTGCCTGCGTCACAGCGGGTCGGACTTCGGCTTGCCCGGCGGCCGTGGGTACGAAGTAGGCGTCCGCGCGACCTTGGTGACGCGGACGACGACCAGCGTCCGCTCGCTCGGGCGCTCGACCCGCAGGACCTCAGGAGGACCGCCCCCGACCAGTTTGGACGCCGGGCCGGCCGCCGCCGCCTCCGCTTCGCCCTTCTGACCCTTCGGCGCCAGCAGAACCCCGCCGATCCTCAGGAACGGCAGCGCCAGCTCGACCAACTCCCGGACCTCACCGACCGCGCGCGCGGTGACCGCGTCGAACGATTCCCGCAACCGCCGCTCGTGCGCGAAATCCTCCGACCGCCCGTTCAAGACCCGAACGTTCGCGAGCCCGAGCGCGCCCGCCGTCTCCTCGAGGTACCGCGCCTTCTTGCCGGTCGCATCGATCAGCGTGAACTCGAGATCCCGGCGCTCGATCGCCAGCGGCAACGCCGGAACGCCGCCCCCCGAACCGATGTCGACCACGCGCGATTTCGCCGGCAGCGCCGCGAGGAACGGCAGCAGGTCCAGGCTCTCGAGGATCAAGGTCTCCCACGCGATCGCGCGGTCCTGGATCGCGGTCAGGTTGAACTTGGCGTTGGCTTCGAAGAGGAGGTCGAGGAAGCGGGAGTGGGAGGCGGAGTCGGGCATGGAGGAAGGGTAGCGATGGAATGAGGGGGCGCGAGGGAGGAGAGCGCTGAGCGCCCACCGAGACCCGAGAAGGAGACCCGATCACCGAGACCCGGTGAACGACCGCGCGAAGCGCGGACCGTGTTCGCTCGCTTTCGCTTGCGATCGTGCTTCGCACGACCGGCAGGAGAGCGCGACCTGCCTGGTTGGGATGCTGCGGTGCGCGCTCTCAGGGAACGATGACCGAGACCCGATCGACGAGGACGATCACCGGGACCCGAGACCCGGGAACGAGACCCGATCACCGAGACCCGATGGACGAGACCGCTCACCGAGACCCGATCACCGAGACCCGGTGAACGAGAACGGTGACCGATCGACTTGCTCGGTTCCCGCGTTGCTATCCCTGGCGCTTGGGCGCGATCGAGCGATGGAGCGCTGCGATCAACGCCACGACTCGGTGGAGGTTCGTGCGCGCCGTGTCCATCGGCTTGCTTACCGCGATTCCTAGGAGTTCCAGCGCATCGAGCGACGCGGCGATCTCCGCGGCGGAACGCAACGCGATGCGAAAGAACCTCGCTCGCTCGGCGGCCGAACCGTCGGCGGAGCCCTCGGCGAGGTTCAACAGGATCGAGAGCCCCGCGCGTTTGATCTGGTCGCGCGCGTCCGCGTTGCCCGCCGGCAGGCGATCGACGATGGGACGCAGCGAGCGGAGTAACTCCGTTGCGGCTTGATACGCGATGAGTCGCTCGTGCAAGAACCGAGGAACGTGACCATGCGAGCCTGAAGTCGAGTTCGCCATGCCCCGACGACGTGAACCGTCGAAGCGGGTTACCCGCGAAGAAAGGAAAGAACCGATGCTCGCAGGAGCCGTGGTCGAGGTGTCCGTCCGGGCACATAGGTGACGGTGCTCGTCCGGGCACATGGGTGACACTTTGATGCGCCACGGTCGCCGACGATGGCGATCGTTCACCGGGTCTCGCTGATCGGGTTTCGGTCATCGGCCTTGGTGATCGGGTCTCGGTGATCGGCCTCGTTCACCGGGTCTCGGTGATCGGGTCTCGGTGACCGTCCTCGTTCATCGGGTCTCGGTCATCGTTCCCTGAAAGCGCGCACCGCAGCATCCCAACCAGGCAGGTCGCGCTTTCCTGCCGGTCGTGCGAAGCACGATCGCAAGCGGAGCGAGCGAACACGGTCCGCGCTTCGCGCGGTCGTTCACCGGGTCTCGGTCATCGGGTCTCGGTAACCGACCTCGGTCCTCGGCCCTCGGTCATCGGGTCTCGGTGACCGACCTCGGTCCTCGGGTCTCCGTGAGCGTTCCCTGAAAGCCCGCCCCGC
>JAEUIB010000048.1 GCA_016795255.1 Planctomycetota bacterium | reverse complement strand
GCTCCGAAGGGGGTGAGTTGGAAGCGGTCGGGCATGGTAGCGAGCCGCCCGCCGCGCGCCTCGCCCTGCTCGTTCTCGCTCGCCCGACTGCCGGCCGACTTCGTCGACGGGCTGCTACACTCCGCCGCCCTCACTCCGGAGGACTCGCATGGGTCGCCTCGCCGCCGCGTCGTTCGGTCTCGCGCTCGGACTCGTCGGGTGCGGCGATTCCGGCAGTTCCACGTCGACGGATCCGACCTCCGGCAAGCCGCTGCGCGTCGCCGTGATCCCGAAGGGCACGTCGCACGAGTTCTGGAAGGCCGTCGAGAAAGGCGCCCGCGCGGCCGACGCCGCGCTGCCCGATCTCGAGATCGTCTGGAAGGGACCGCAGGGCGAGGGCGACGCCGCCGCGCAGATCGCGATCGTCGAGTCGTTCCTCGCCGACGGCTTCGACGGGATCTGCCTCGCTCCGCTCGACGCGCGTGCGCTGGAGCCGCCGGTCAAGACCGCGATCGCGCAGAACGTACCGGTCGTGATCTTCGATTCCGGGCTCGCGAGCGCGGACCTCGACATCACGAGCTACGTCGCGACCGACAACGTCCAAGGCGGGCGGGTCGCGGCCAAGTACCTCGCGGATCAATTGCAAGGCAAAGGCCGCGTCGTGCTGATGCGTTACGCCGTCGGTTCGGCCAGCACCGAGCAGCGTGAAGCCGGCTTCCTCGAGGAGATCGCCCGCCATCCGGGCATCGAACTCCTGTCGTCCGACCGCCACGGCGGCCCCGACGAGAGCAAGGCGATCGAGGTCGGCGAGAACCTCGCGCAGACGTACGGCGATCGGATCGACGGCGTGTTCTGTTCGAACGAGTCCTGCACGTCCGGGATGCTGACCGCGCTGGCGCGCGATCCGCGCGGCCTCGCGTCGAAGGTCAAGGTCGTCGGGTTCGACAGCTCCGACCGCATCGTCACCGCGCTGAAGGAAGGCCGACTGGCCGCGACGGTGCTGCAAGACCCGGTCGCGATGGGAGAGAAAGCGGTGCGCGCGATGCACGCGAAGCTGACCGGCAAGCCGGTCGACGCACGCGTGCAGACCGGCGAGACGCTGGTGACGTCGCAGAGCGTCGACGATCCGGCGATGCGCCGCCTGCTGTTCCCGCTGGCCGACTGATCCCGCGCCGCATGACCGGATCGCCGTTGCTGTCGATGCGAGACGTCGCCAAGCGCTACGGCGCGACGCACGCGCTGCGCGGCGTGTCGTTCACGATCGAGCGCGGTCAGGTCCGCGCGCTGATCGGCGAGAACGGCGCCGGCAAGTCGACGCTGATGAAGGTCCTGGCCGGCGTCGTCGCGCCGGACGCGGGCTCGATGGACGTCGAGGGTCGGCCGTACGCGCCGCGTTCACCGCACGATGCTCGCGCCGCGCGCGTCGCGATGATCCACCAGGAGTTGGCGATCGCGCCCGATCTGTCGGTCGAGGAAAACGTGCTGCTCGGCGGCGAACGTTCGCGCGTCGGCGACGTCCCGCGCACCGACCCGCGCGCCGAAGCGCGAGCCGCGCAGGCGCGGCTCGGCCGACCGGACCTCGATCCCGCCGCGCGGGCCGGGGACCTCGGGCTCGCCGAGCGGCAACTCGTCGAGATCGCGCGCGCGTTGGTCGCCGACGCGCGCGTGCTGATCTTCGACGAACCGACGAGTTCGCTCGGCGAGCGCGACGCGCAGCACTTGTTCCAAGTCGTCGCGGAACTGAAGGCGCAAGGCCTCGGCGTCGTGTGGATCAGTCACTTCCTCGAAGAGGTGCAGCGCGTCGCCGACGTGTTCACCGTGCTGCGCGACGGCGCGGTCGTCGACGAAGGCTTGATGGCCGGCACGCCGCTGCAGCGCATCGTCGCGTCGATGGCAGGCCGCGCCGTCGACGCGATGTTCCCGAAGGTCGCACACACGATCGGCGATCCGGTGCTGACCGTCGACGGACTGACCGGCGTCCGCGCGCCGCGCGACGTGACGCTGACGCTGCGTCGCGGCGAGATCCTCGGGGTCGCCGGTCTCGTGGGCGCAGGGCGCAGCGAGTTCCTGCGCTGCGTGTTCGGGCTCGATCGCGTGCGGTCCGGCACCGCGGCACGGGCCGACGGCCGCGAACTCGGCGCGTCCCCGCGCGCCAGCCTGCGCGCCGGCCTCGGGTTCGTCAGCGAAGACCGCAAGGGCGAAGGGCTCGCGCTCGACCTGTCGATCGAGGACAACCTGACGTTGTCGCACCTGCGTCCGTTCGCGAACGGCGGCGTGCTGGCGCCGTCCCGGCGTCATGCGGCGGCGCGCGAGTTGGCGAGCCGGCTCGGCGTCAAATGCGAGAACGTCGCGCAGCCGATCGGCGCGCTGTCGGGCGGCAACCAACAGAAGGTCGCGCTCGCGCGCCTGCTGCACGAGGGCGGCGACGTCTGGCTGCTCGACGAGCCGACGCGCGGCATCGACGTCGGCACGAAGGCCGAGATCTGGCGCTTGATCGGCGAGCGCGCCGCGAGCGGCGGCACGATCGTCGTCGTCAGTTCGTACCTGCCCGAGCTGCTGAACGTCTGCGATCGCATCGCGGTGTTCTGCAAGGGCAGGTTGCGCGCCGTCGCTCCGGCGCACGAGTGGACGCCCGAAGCCGTGTTGCACGTCGCGACCGGAGCCGAACGGCGAGCCGACGTCCGGGGTGCACCATGAACCGAGTCCCGCGCGCGATCGTGTCCGCACTCGCACCGTTCCTCGGGCTCGTCCTCGTCGTGCTGGCGTTCTGGGCGTGGGGCAAGATCGCGAAGCCCGACGCGACGTTCCTGACGGCGTTCCGCATGACGCTGATCGCGAAGCAGACCGCGATCGTCGGCATGGGCGCGCTCGGCATGACGCTCGTGATCGTCAGCGCCGGCATCGATCTCGCGGTCGGTTCGTTGCTGGCGCTGACGTCGGTCGTGCTGGCGTTGCTGTTGCGCGCCGGAGTCGCGGCGCCGCTCGCCGTGCTGGCGACCGTCGGCGTCGGCGCGCTCGCGGGAGCCGTCAACGGGTTGCTCGTCACGCGGCTGAAGCTCGTGCCGTTCATCGTCACGCTCGGCACGATGCTGTCGTTCCGCGGCATCGCCGAGCAGATCGCGGGGCAGAAGAAGATCGCGACCGACGCGCCCGCGTGGCTGTCGACGTTGCTCGATCCGCCGCCCGCCGGACAGTGGCCGTTCGTCTGCA
>JAEUIB010000001.1 GCA_016795255.1 Planctomycetota bacterium | reverse complement strand
CCCCCCTTTTGGTGGTTCCCCGGCGCGCGGTCGACCGTGGGGGTGGGGGGGCTTGCCCCCCCACCTGCCTGGATGCCAGCGCATCCGGCCCAGCGGCCCGAGCGCTACTGCAAATTCCCCAATCGCTCCAGCGCGGCGTCGATGGTGGCGTCCTGCTTCGGGAAGCAGAAGCGGATCCAGCGCTTGCCCGCTTCGGGATCGCGGAAGAACGACGAGCCCGGCACGCCGGCGACGCCGACGCTTTCGACCAGGTGCTTCGCGAACGCGACGTCGTCGCGGAACCCGAAATGACCGATGTCGGCCATGATGTAGTAGGCGCCCTTCGGCTTCACCGGCTTGAAGTTCGCGCGCTCGAGTCCCTCGAACAGTCGATCGCGCCGCTTGGTGTACGACGCGCCGAGATCGAGGAAGAACTGCGGCGGGAACTCGAGAGCCGCGGCCGCCGCCTCCTGCAGAGGGTGCGGCGCACCGACCGTCAGGAAGTCGTGGACCTTGCGGATCGCGGCGGTGATCGCCGGCGGCGCGATCGCGTAGCCGATGCGCCATCCGGTGACGCTGAACGTCTTCGAGTGCCCCGAGATCGTCACGGTGCGCTCCGCCATGCCGGGCAGCGTCGCCATCGAGACGTGCTGCGCGCCGTCGTAGAGGATGTACTCGTAGATCTCGTCGGTGATCGCGAGACAGTCGTGCTCTTGGCACAGCGCGGCGATGCGCTGCAGTTCGGCGCGCGTGAACACCTTGCCGGTCGGGTTGTTCGGCGTGTTCAGCACGATCGCTTTCGTCCGCGGCGTGAACAGCTTCGCCAGCGCGTCGAAGTCGATCGCGAAGTCCGGTGGCTCGAGCCGATAGAACACCGGCTGCGCGCCCGAGAGGATGCAGTCGGGCCCGTAGTTCTCGTAGAAGGGCTCGAAGATGATGACCTCTTCGCCCGGGTCGACGGTCGCGAGCATCGTCGCGATCATCGCTTCGGTCGCGCCGCAGCAGACGGTGACCATCGTCTCCGGATCGACGTCGATGCCGTTGTAGGCCTTCGCGCGCCGCGCGATCGCGTCGCGCAGGTTCTTCGTTCCCCACGTGATCGCGTACTGGTTGCGGTCGGCGTCGATCGCGGCCTTCGCCGCGGCCTTGATCGCCGCCGGTGCGGCGAAGTCCGGGAACCCTTGAGCGAGATTGACGGCGCCGTGTCGATTCGCGAGCCGCGTCATCTCGCGGATCACGGACTCGGTGAAGCAGCGCGCCTTGGCGGACGTGAACGTGCGGGCCATCGCGGGATCCCTGCGGGGTGGATCGGCGCGACACGATAGACGGAATCGTGCGTCCCGGTGCGCACGTCGTCGAACTCGACCGCGCTGCCGGAGTGCGCGGCACCGAATCGGCGTTCGAGATCGGCGATCGTCCGTCAGCCTTGGCTCGAGCGCTCGTTCCACCATTCGCGCCACAGCTTCGGATCGTCGCCGAAGTCCTCGCCGGACAGCCGTCGCAGCGCGGCGGTGATGTTCGTGACGACCTGCTCGCGGCCGTAGTCGAGGCCGGTTTTCTCGCGGTACTTGCCGCTCGGCATCTGGCCCTTCAAGCGTTCGAGCCGCACGACCAGAGCCTGCGCGTTGCGCCAATCGCCGAGCTCGCCGAGCGCTCGCGCGGCGTTCGCTTGGATCAGCAGGTAATTATCGTCGAGCAATTGCGTCAGTCGGCCCGCGGCGTCGGTGTGGCGCATCGCCGCGATCGCGGAGACCGCGTGGTTGCGGACCTTCGGGTCGTTGTCGTAGAGGCAGGTCAGGATCCGTTCGATCGCGCGTTCGCCGGTGTCCGGCGTCAGGATCGCGCCGAGCGCCAGCACGGCGTTCGATCGGATGTCGGAGTCCTTGGCGTCGAGGCGCGTCAGGACGGGTTCCAGCGGGGTCTCGGTGTCGCCGAGTTTCCACAGCCCGAGCA
>JAEUIB010000875.1 GCA_016795255.1 Planctomycetota bacterium | reverse complement strand
GGGCAGTAACCGACGCGCCGATGCGGCGGCTCCGAACGCACACGCGCCCCGCGCCGCTCTCGATCGGCGCGGGGCGCTTGCGTTGAACGACTGCGCTCGAGGTCCCGAGCGCGCGATCAGGCGGGCTTCAGGACGTCTCGTCCACCGAGATAGCTCTGCAGCGCCTTCGGGATCCGCACCGAGCCGTCGGCCTGCTGATGGCATTCGAGCAACGGGATCAGGATGCGCGGCGACGCGATGACGGTGTTGTTCAGCGTGTAGCAGAACTTCATGCCGGCCTTCGCGTCCTTGTATCGCAGCTTCAACCGTCGCGCTTGGTAGTCGAAGAACATCGACGCGCTGTGCGTCTCGCTGTAGCGCTCGCGCGACGGCATCCAGGTCTCGATGTCGTACTTGCGGACTTGCGACAGACCGAGATCGCCGCCGCAGACTTCGACGATGCGGTACGGCAACTCGAGGGCGCGCAGCACCGCTTCGGCGTTGCCGACGATCTCCTGGTGGAACCGCTCGGACAAGTCCGCGTCGGCCGGCGCGATGATCACCTGCTCGACCTTCTGGAACTGGTGGATGCGGTAGATGCCGCGCGTGTCCTTGCCGGCCGCGCCCGCCTCGCGACGGAAGCAGTACGACCACGCGACGTACTTCTTCGGCAGCTCGGATTCGGCGAGCACCTCGTCCGAGTGGAACGACGTCACCGGCACTTCCGCGGTGCCCGCGAGGAACAGGTCGTCCTTCTCGCAGTGGTAGGCCTGCTCTTCGCCGCCCGGGAAGTACGCGGTGCCCTCCATCGCGGGATACCGCACGAGCACCGGCACCGACAGCAGCGTGAAGCCACGCGCCATCATCGTGTCGATCGCGAGGTTCAGCACCGCGCGCTCGAGCAGCGCACCGTCGCCCTTCAGGAAGTAGTTGCGCGTACCGGCGACCTTGACGCCACGTTCGATGTCGAGGATGCCGAGGGACTCGCCGAGTTCGACGTGGTCCTTCGGCTTGAACGTGAACTGCGGCACGGCGCCTTCGCGGCGGACCTCGACGTTCTCGGTGTCGTCCTTGCCTTCGGGCACGAGCTTCGACGGCACGTTCGGGATCGACAGGTGCAGCGGCTTGATCTCGTCGACCAGCGCACGCAGCCGTTCCTCGGCGCCCTTCAGCTCGTCCTTCAGCCGATTGACGTCGGCGCCGGCCTTCGAACGCTCTTCCGGCGGGAGCTTGCCGATCTCCTTGCTGCGCCGATTGATCTCCGCGCGGATCTCGTCGGCGCGGAACGTCAGCTTGCGCGACTCCTCGTCGAGTGCGAGCAGCTTGTCGAGCTCGATCGGGATGCGCTTCTTGCGCGCACCCTCGCGGACGTCGTCGGCGTGTTCACGGATGTAGCGGAGATCGAGCATCGAACCGTTCGCCCCGGCGCGAGCCGGCGCGACCTTCCTTCATGGACGTGGATGAGTCGCGACGTGCGGCCGCGTCAGTTCTGCCATTCGGACTTGATCGGGCCACCGAGCATCGCGTGCTTGCTCAGCGTGAGTTGCACTTCGTAGGTCTGACCGTCGGACGCGGGCAGTTCGAGGTCGAGCGGCGACCAGACCGCCGCGCCGTTCTTGTTGTAGTCGTCGATCGTCGCGCGCTTCATCTCCTGCGGCTTGCCGACGCCCGACCCGCCCTTCACGCGCATCGCGACCTTGTCCGGGATCGGCGGATCGTCGCGGAAGTGGCAGTACATCTCGCCGGACTTGCCGTAGACGATGACCGAGTTGCCGAGCACCTTCAGGCCGCCGCTGCCGAGCGGCTCGGTCTTGAAGTCGAACGTGAACGGCTCGCCGAGTTCGACGATCGTCTCCTTGTCCTTCTCGACCTTGAACGACGTCGACTTGCCGCCGAGGATCAGGCACGAGTCCTGCGACGTCTTCGAGCCCTTGCGCGCGATGCCGTACGACACGCGGTACATGCCGACCGGCACGCGCTGCGGCGCCTTGTCGATCGCGAAGAACGCGCCCTTGAACTCGCGCGTCTCCTCGATGATGACGATGTCCGGCTTGAACGGCGCCTTCCAGACCAGCTTGACCGTGCCCGAGTCGACGTCGAGCTTGCGCGTGACGACGCTCAGGTTGTCCATGTCGAGCTTCAGTCGATAGAACGCGCCGTCGATCTCGAGGAACTCGGTCCACGGCTGCGCGACCTTGCTCTTCCCGAACACCATCGCGTCGTTGTAGATGAACTCCGGCTGCTCCGAGTTCGTGCCGAGACGCACGCCGTTCGGGTCGCCGAAGCGACCGCTCGAGTTGTCGTCGTAGATCGTGATGTCCTGACCGAGGACCTTGCCCTTCAGGTACGCGGCCGCGTGGTAGCGGATCAGCATCTGGTCGGCGCGCGGCGTCGAGTTGATCGACATCCCGAAGAAGCTCTCCTGATCGCCGCCCGTCGCGAGCAGGAACGCGTACTTCAGTTGGTGGACGTTGCCTTCGACGTCCTTGACCTCGCGCTTCATCTCGACCATCTGCGGCTTCGCCGACAGCGTGAGTTCCCACGGCTTCTTCTGTTCGCCGTCGGTGAAGAACGCCTTCACGCCTTCGCGATGGACCTTGAGCTTGCGGCCGAGCGGCTGGAAGCGGTCCTCGAAGTCGGACGGCGTCTTGCTCATGCCGTTCAGGACCCACGTCTGCCACGCCTGCGTGTTCTCGCCCGACGTGTACGACGGCGACAGGACCTTGTAGGGCAGGTCCTCCGAGATCACGACCTTCATCTGTTCCGGTTCGGACCACTTCTCGCCGGCCGGGTCCTTCGCCCACGACGACGCGGTGTTGCCCTTCGGGATCGATTCGTCGCCGGGCTTCGCGTTCGGGTCGAAACCCTCGGCCTTCAGCGCATCGCGGACCTGCTTGACCTGACCGACGAACAGCCAATTGCGATACCCGGCTTTCGTCAGCACCTGGTCGGCGAGGTCGTACGCCTTGACCGCTTCGAGCTTGTTCTCGCTCTCACGGTGCGCGTCGCCGACGAGCGTGATGCAGTACGCCTGGTACTCCGATTCGCCGATCGCCGCGAACTGGTTCGCGAGATCGGTCAGCATGTTGATCGCTTCGTCGAACGACGCCTTGTCGCGCGCCTTCTGCGCCGCCTGCATCGTCGCCCGTGCGCCGAGGTAGCGATTGCGGAGGTCGCCGCGCGTGACGCGCTGGTCCGGCGACATCTTCGCCAAGGCGTCCATGCGGACCTTCTTGACGTTGTTGCCGGTGGCCTCGTCGATCGCGTTGCCGACGAGCTTCAAGTCCTCCCACGACTCGAGGCTGTCCGAGAACGTGAGTTGGGCTTCGAAGTCCTCGTAGATCGCGTCCATCTCGCTGAGGTTCTTCTTCGCGATCTTCCCCATCTCGCCGAGGTCGGACAGCTCCTTCGCCTGCAGCATCTGTTCCCAGATCTTGCGCTGCGCTTCGGTCAAGCCGACGGCGGCAGCCAGCCCCGAGACCAGGACGACGCCGACCAGAACCAACGGGAGGACTCGATTGGGACGCTTCATGGAGTGTGCACCTGCTCCGGGAGGGAAGCGGCTGACCCGCGAACCAGCGACGCGGAATCGTATGGGGCCCGGGTTGGCCCGTCAACGAACCCACGGAATCGCAGGACGTTGCAGCGCATGGGCCGCGGGAACGACCGTACGCCGGGCGGACTCGGACGACCGCAGAGCGGGGCGGAGCGGAGATCCCGGATCATCCGGTCACCGGGTCGATCCGGGACGGACCGGGCGGTCAGCGTCGATCGCGCAGGTGCTTCGACGTCGACTCGAGGAAGCGCCGCTCGGACTTGGTCAGGCTCGGCATCCCCTCGCGGCTGATCTTGTCGAGGATGCGGTCGAGTTCCTGACGTTCGTCCGCCGCCGCCTGGCTGCGTTCGGCCAAGCGCCGTTCTTTCATACGGCTCGTCATGCGCTCGAGACCGTCCGAAATACGGTCTCCGTAACGGGCGTAGACGAAGCCGACGACGGCGCCTCCCACGTGGGCGAAGTGAGCGACCGAGCCGCCCCCGCCTTGCAGCAATTGGCGGGCCCCGTTGTAGACGTCGATGCCGATGAACAGCGACACCAGCACCCAGGCCCGCACCGGAATGAAGAACAGCATCACGGTGCGGTGCGGCCACAGCATCGCGTACAGCACCAGGATCGCGGTCAGGATGCCGGACGCCCCCACCAGCACCGACACACCGGAGCCACGCAACACTTCGACGAGGTGGAACGTCAGCGAACCGCCGAGGGCTCCGAGCACGCCGAGGACGACGTACGACCGTCGACCGAGGTGCGCCTCGATTTCGCGCCCGAAGAACCAGAACGCCAGCGCGTTCCAGATCAGATGCCACGGATCGTCGGCATGGACCAACGCGTAGCTGAGGTAGTGGAACCAGAACAACGGCTGCGTGCGATCCGCGCTCTGCAGCGCGAACCAGTCGAGGACGGTCCGCGGAGCGATCAACTGCGCGATCTGGATCAACGCCAGGATCGCGATGAACCGCGCCGTCAAAGACCACGTCGAGAACGGTGGGAATCCGCCCGGCCGCGAGGGCTCGACATCGGAATACCACTGCGGTCGATCCATGGTCATCCGTACGAAAAGCGGGAATGCGGCCGAGCGGCTCGTCCACACGTCGGTGCCGACGGACTCTAGATCGGCCGGGAGGACGCCGCAAGCTGACCGGAAAACGCGCACGGCCCCGTCCGCGAGCACCTTGTATCGTGCCCGCTTCGTTCGGACGGGAGGTCGAAGTGACGGCGACGCTGATCGACGGACGTGCGCTGGCCGCGCGCATCAAGGAACGCCTGCGCCGCGAAGTCGACGAACTGGCGCGGGTCATCCCACCGATCCGGCTGGCGTCGATCGAAGTCGGCGACAACGCCGCCGCGGCGCTGTTCGTCCGCAATCAAGAGCGGGCCGCCCGCGAGCTCGGCATCGAGTTCGAGCACGTCCACCTGCCGGCGGGCATCGACGAGGACGAATTGGTCCAGGCGATCAAGCGCGGCAACGAGGACCCCCGAGTCACGGGCATCCTCGTCCAGCGTCCGCTGCCGCCAGGGATGAACACACGTCGCGTGCAGGCCAAGGTCCACCCCGACAAGGACGTCGAGGGGCTGAATCCCGCGAACATGGGCTTCATCGTGCTCGGCGAACCGAAGCTCGTCCCCTGCACGGCGCTGGCGTCGGTCAAGGTCCTGTTGTCCACCGGCATCGATCCGCGCGGCAAGGACATCGTCGTGATCGGGCACAGCGAGATCGTCGGCAAGCCGATCGCGTTCCTGCTGATCAACCTGTTCGCGACCGTCACGGTCTGTCACGTCGCGACGCAGGACCTCGCGCACCACACGTCGAAGGCGGACGTCGTGTTCGTCGCGGTCGGCAAGCCCGGCCTGGTGCGCGGCTCGATGCTGCGGCCGGGATCCACCGTGAT
>JAEUIB010000873.1 GCA_016795255.1 Planctomycetota bacterium | reverse complement strand
GCTTCGTCCTCGAACAGCTTCAGCACCGGATGCGAGTAGTCGTCGATCCGCAAGCGCAGCGCCTGGTCCCACGCGGCGGCGACGTCGCCGACCGGCTCGACGAGTCGGGCCGGCAACAGCCCGGTGCCGTCGGGTCGGTACAGCGTTTCGTTCCAGCTCGACAGGTCGACCAGGTCGCCGAGGAACAGCATCAAGCCGCGTCCGGCGCGAACGACCGTCTCGAGTTCTTTCGCGACGTCGGGATCGATGCGTCCGACGTTGGCGAGCACGATCAGGTCGTAGTCGCCGAGGTTCTCCTGGCGCAGGTTGAATCGCCGATCGTCGATCACGCGCGGCCGGAACATCGTGCCGGTCGTCTCGGGATCGGGGAACGGGTTCAACACCTGCGCGAGGAAGCGCGATTCGCGGGAGTCGGGCTTCGGATCGCCGTCGACGACCAGCACCTTGACCGCTTCGTGGACCGGGAACGCCAGCACGCGGCGATCGTCCGGCTCGAGTTCGTCGGGCTCCAGCGCGAACTCGACGACGCTCGATCCCGGTGCGGGCCCGAGCGTCGAGAACTCGACCGTCGCGACTCCGCTCGCCGGCACGTCGAACACGACCTCGCGTCCCGCTTCGCGGCGGCCGCCGAGTGCGAACGTGCCCTTCATGCCGCGGCGCTCGCGATTGCCGAAGTTCCGCACCGTCGCGGTGAACGTCGCGACTTCGCCCGACACGACGTTCTGTGGGCGGACCATCAGGTCCTCGACCGCGAGGTCGTCCGACGGACGCTCGTCGCCGACGTCGACCAGCGTGAACGACGCGCGCTTCAACGCGGCGGCTTGGCGCAGCGCCGACGCGGGCGTCGCTTCCGAGTCCGCGGCGGCGGCACGACCGGGCGCGAACGTCGTGCGTTGCAAGTCGGTGAACAGGTAGACCTCGCGGCTCGACGTCGACGGTGCGAGCACTTCCTCGGTCAGGCGATTCAACGTGCGGATCAGGTCCGCGCCACGGAACGACGGCGTCAAGCGCTGGACGCGCTCCCGAACGGTCGCCAGCTCGGCCGACGCGAACAGTTCGGGCGCCGACGCCAGCGTCAGCAGCGTCGCGCGATCGCCGCGTTCCTGCGACAGCGCTTCGACCAGCTTCGTCGCGCGTTCCTTCGCGCGCGCCAACGGCGAGTCGCCGTCACGATCGCCACGCGCCATCGAATACGACGTGTCGACGATCAGCACGACGTCGCGCGGCTGACCGCCGAACAACGCCATCAGCCCGGCGCGCGGCGCACGCGGCGCGGCCAAGGCGAGCGCGAGCAGCGCGACGATCAGGCAGCGCGCGATCAGCAGCAGCAGCGATTCGAGCTGCATGCGACGGCGCGTCGTCTGGAACGCCTTCTGCAAGAACTCCTGCGCGGCCCAGCGGATCGTCCGGTAGCGCCGGCGGTTCAGCAGGTGGATGATCAGCGGGACGACGAACAGCGCGGCGCCGAACAACAGCGCCGGATTCCCGAACGTGAGGTTCATCGCCTCGCCCCGTGCTTCTGCCGCAGCGCGAGGAACGTCGTCAGCACGACGTCGAGCGGGGTGTCGGTCAGCACGACGCGGTAGTCGACGCCGTTGCCGACGAACGCCTTCTTCAGCGCCGTCTGCCAGTCGCGGAACACGTCGAGATACGCCTTGCGGATCGCCTTCGGGTCGATCGTCAGCGGATCGAGTTGTTCGAGCCCTTCGAACTTCGTCATGCGGTCGAACGGGAACTCGACTTCGTCGCGGTCGAGGACGTGGAACACGATGACGTCCTGGCCGCGCGAACGCAGCGCACGCACGCCGGCGAGCACGCGCTCCTGCGGCGCGAACAAGTCCGACACGATCGCGACGACGCCGCGCGGCGGCAATTTCGTCGCCAGCTCGCGCAGCACCAGTTCGGGGTTCGTCTTGCGGGTGACGACGGCCTTCTCCAACGCGTCGGCGATCGTCACGAGGTGCGCCGGACGCGTCGCGTGCGGCACGAACGTCTCGAGCTTCTCGTCGATCAGCGCGAGGCTCGCGGCGTCGCGATGGCGCAGCACGAGGTACGCGAGCGTCGCGGCGATCGTCGCGCCGTAGCGGAACTTCGACGGCCGGCCCTCGCCCGCGTACGCCATCGACTCCGACGTGTCGAGCACGACGGTGAGACGCAGGTTCGTCTCTTCTTCGTAGCGCTTGATGTAGAAGCGGTCGGAGCGCCCGAAGATGCGCCAATCGAGATGGCGGAGGTCGTCGCCCGGCACGTACTCGCGGTGCTCGGCGAACTCGACGGAGGCCCCTCGGTGCGGACTCTTGTGGAGGCCGGACAGGAATCCTTCGACGGACCGGCGGGCTCGCAGCTCGAGCCGACCGAGTCGATCGAGGACCTTAGGATCCAAGTACTGGCGGGAGCTTTCCATCGGCGAACGCGTCGGCTTCCGCGCGGGGCACGGTCTCGACGATGCGGGTCACGAGGTGGTCCGAGGTGATGCCTTCCGCCTCGGCGCTGAAGTTCGGGAGGATGCGATGGCGCAATACCGGCAGAGCCACCGCACGCACGTCTTCACCCGCGACCGCGGGACGGCCTTTCAACAGGGCGCGCGCCTTCGCGGCGAGCACGAGGAACTGCGAAGCGCGCGGACCGGCGCCCCACGTGACGGATTCCTTGACGTAGCCGGGCACTCCGGCCTCGCCGGGGCGTGACGCGCGCGCGAACGCCATCGCGTACTTCATGACCGATTCGGCGACCGGCACGCGTCGCACCAACTGCTGCAGCTTCAGGATCTCGTCGGACGACAGGACCGGCATCGGTTCGGCGGCATCGCCGGCGGTCGTGCGGCGGACGATCTCGAGCTCTTCCGCCTCGGTCGGATAGCCGATGCGGATGTTGAACATGAAGCGGTCGAGCTGCGCTTCCGGCAGCGGATACGTGCCTTCCTGGTCGATCGGGTTCTGCGTGGCGAGCACGAAGAACGGCTGCGCCAGCGAGTGCTTCTTGCCGGCGACGGTGACCTGGTACTCCTGCATCGACTCGAGCATCGCGGCCTGCGTCTTCGGCGGCGTGCGGTTGATCTCGTCGGCGAGGATCACGTTCGCGAACACCGGACCGGGGATGAAGCGCAGTTCGCGCTCGCCGGTCGTCGCGTTCTGCTGGATCACTTCCGTTCCGGTGATGTCGGACGGCATCAGGTCGGGCGTGAACTGGATGCGGTTGAACGACAGGGACAGCGTCTTCGCGAGCGTCGAGATCAGCAGCGTCTTCGCGAGCCCGGGAACGCCGGTCAGCAAGCAGTGGCCGCGCGCGAACAGCGCGATCAGCAACTGGTCGACGACCTCGTCCTGGCCGACGATGACCTTCTGGATCTCCTTGCGGATGCGCTCGTACGCGGAGCGCAGGCGCGCGACGTCGTCACGGTCGGTGGTTTCGGTCATGTTCGATTCCAAGGCGAGCAGGGGACGGGCAGACGATAGACGGGCCGCGGTCCGAAATGAACGGCGTCACTCATACGGATGCATCGACGGTTCGATCGGGAGATTCCGCCGAGGCCGTCGCGACCTGTCACGATCTACGGAGGAACGACGGCGATCCATTCGCCGTCCGTCGAATTCCCCGCGGCGTCCTCGACGGAGCAGCGGACGCGTTTCGCCCGCGCCGGATCGAGGGTGCCGGCGAACACGCCGCCCCCGCAATCCTGCAGCGCGACGCGTTCCGTGGCATCCGTTGCCGATGCGCTGAAGGACGCGCTGACCCGCAGCATCGACACGCCGTCGTCGTGCGCGCCGTCCTGCGCGACCACGATCAGCAGGACGGACGATCCGTCGGCGGAGAACCGCAATCCACTGCGCAGGATGCGCGGCGGTTTCGAATCGCGTGGCCCGACGTTCCGGTAGTAGCGGTTGTCGAATTCGCCCGACTCTCCCTGCGCGGTGACGACGTCGACGTCCCCGTCGCCGTCGAAATCCGCCAGCGCGAGATCGAGCGTCGAGTCCCGCCCCGCCGTGAACGCGTCGACCGGCACGAACGTCATCCCGCCGTCGTTGCGCCACAGCTTCTCGCGTTCGCCGGCGAGCGAACCGACGACCACGTCGAGGTCGCCGTCGTCGTCGTAGTCGAGGAACGCGGCCTCGTTGTCGTCCTGGCCGGTCTTCTCGAACACGTGGTCGTCGAAGCGCAGCGTGCCGGACGGGGCCAGCAGGTTGGTCGCGACGCCCTCGTCGTACTCGCGCATCGAGATGTAGAACGCATCGAGGTCGGTGTCGCCGTCGAGGTCGGCGAACTCGGTCTCGTACGTGAAGTTCGACCCCGCGGGGATCGCGCCGTCGGCGACGGCGAACCGACCGGCGCCGTCGTTCAGGTA
>JAEUIB010000859.1 GCA_016795255.1 Planctomycetota bacterium | reverse complement strand
CGGCCTCGGCCTGGTCGGCCGTGTCGCCCAGCTCGACCCCGCGCGCAGCACGGGACGAGTCGCCGCGCGCTGCGGTCGCCGCGGTCGTGCCGCACGCGGTCGCGACGGCGCTGCAGCGTGATTCCGGCGGGCCGATCCTCGTCGTGATCGAAGGCGGCGAGACCGTCTGTCACGCGTCGGGATGCAAGCCGCGCGCGGCCTCGCTGCTCGACGCCGACGACGAGATCCGCGCGTTGGCGTCCGGCTACCGGACCGTGCGGCTCGACGCGCGAGACGGCGCGGCGTTCGTCGACGCGCGACTCGAGCGCCGCGGCGAACTGCTGCGGCTCGGTCCGAAGCAAGTCATCGCGGGACAGCCGCCGCTGCCCGGAGCGTTCGTGCTCGACGAGGACGGCGACGTCGCCGACTGGGTGTCGCTGAAGGGCTTCGACGCGCAGGACAACCTGCGCCGGTTGTTGGCGTCGCGTTGAAGCGGCGCGGTTCCGCCGTCTCGCGGATCCGTCAATACCCGAGCGCGCAACCGTCCTTGCGGGATTCGCTCGCGCCGTAGTACACGCGCGTGTCGCCGTCGAAGCGGACGCCGATGCCTTGGTAGCCACCGAAGCCGTCGCGTTGGCGCTTCACGGTGTGGCCGAGCGCGCGCAATGCGTCGGCGACGGACTCGGGGATGCCCGATTCGAGGAACACCGTGCCGCCGTCGGTCATGCGTTCGCCGGTGGGCTCGCTCGATCCTTCATGCACCCAGCGCGGCGCGTCGCCGGCCTCCTGGAAGTTCATGCCGTAGTCGATGACGTTGACGAGGATCTGCACGTGGCCTTGCGGCTGTGTCGCGCCGCCCATCACGCCGAACGCGAGGAACGGCTTGCCGTCCTTCGTCACGAACGCGGGGATGATCGTGTGGAACGGGCGCTTGCCGGGCGCATACGAGTTCGGCCGTCCGGGCTCGAGGTCGAACAACTCGCCGCGGTCTTGCAGCACGAAGCCGCAGTCCTTCGGACTGATGCCGGAGCCCATGCCGCGGTAGTTGCTCTGGATCAGCGACACCATGTTGCCGGCCGCGTCGGCGGTGCAGAGGTAGATCGTGTCGCCGTCCTCGAGCGCCGGATTGCCGGGATCGACGCTGCGCGCCGCGGCCTTCGGGTCGATCCGTGCTCGCCGCGCCGCCGCGTACTCCTTCGACAACAGCTCGGCGACGGGGAGTCGTTCGGTCGCGGGGTCGGCGATGAAGCGCGCGCGATCCGCGAACGCGAGCTTCTTCGCCTCGACCATCGTGTGCAGGAACTCCGCGCTCGAGTGGCCCATCGCCGCGACGTCGAACCCTTCGATCAGGTTCAGGATCTGCAGCGCGGTCAGGCCCTGGCCGTTCGGCGGCAACTCGTGGACGTCGTAGCCGCGGTAGTTCGTCGTGATCGGTTCGACCCACTCCGAACGGTGTGCGGCGAGGTCCTCTTCGTCGAGGAATCCGTCGGACTCGCGCATCGCGTCGGCGATCGCCTTCGCGACCGGTCCCGCGTAGAAGCCGTCGCGGCCCTCGCGCGCGATGCGTTCGAGCGTCGCCGCGAGATTCGGATTGCGGAAGAGCTCGCCCTTGGCCGGCGCCTTGCCGCCGGGCATGAACTGCTCGGCGAAGTGCGGATACGCGGCGAGGCGCTTCGCTCCGGCGCCCCAGTAGTGCGCGATCAACTCGGTGACCGGGAAACCCTCGCGCGCCGTCGCGATCGCGGGCGCCAGCACGTCGGTGAGCGGCAGCTTGCCGAAGCGCGCATGGAGTTCGATCCAGCCGTCGACGCAGCCCGGCACCGTGACCGGCAGCGCGCCGAGACTCGGGATGCGCTGCAGTCCCCGCTTCTCGAACTCGGCGAGCGTCAGCTTGCGCGGCGAGCGGCCGCTGCCGTTCAGGCCGTGGAGTTTCCCGGTCTTCGCGTCGTAGACGATCGCGAACAGATCGCCGCCGACGCCGCAGCCGACCGGCTCGGTCAGCGCCAGCATCGCATTCGCGGCGATCGCCGCGTCGACCGCGCTGCCGCCGCGCTTCAGGATCGCCAGCGCCGCTTCGGACGCGAGCGGTTGCGACGTCGCGACCATGCCGTGCGTCGCGAGGACTTCGGATCGAGTCGCGAACGGTTGACCGGTGATGCGATCGCCCAACAGAGCTCCCGTGACGACGAGGACGAAAACGTGCGGTGTCATCGACTCGGACCTCGGGTTCAGACTTCGGCCCGATACGGCGGCGCCGGGTCGTATTCCATGTACTGCGTCACTTCGCGCGCGAACTCCCGACCCCACAATTCGCCGGCGAGCCACAGCGCGAGGTCGATGCCCGCCGACACGCCGGCTGCGGTCAGCAGGTTGCCGTCGCGGACGTAGCGCGTGTGGTCGAGGACCTGCGCGTTGCCGCGTTCGCGCAGCATCGACGTGAATTGCCAATGCGTCGTCACGCGCTTGCCGCGCGTCAGGCCGGCGAGATCGACGAGGAACGCGCCGGTGCAGACGCTGGCGACGAACCGAGCCTTCGTCGCGACGTGCGCGATCCACTCGGCCATCTGCTGGCGTTCCGGATGTTCGCGCGTGCCCTTGCCTCCGGGCACGAACAGCACGTCGATCGCCGGCACGTCGGCGAACGAGTGGTCGGGCACGATGCGCATGCCCTTCGCGCAGCGGACGGTCACGCCGCGCGGCTCGACCGTCAGCACGCGCGTGTCGGGCTTCTTCATCGCCGCGACGCCGAACACTTCGTAGGGACCGACGACGTCGAGTTCCTCGGCGCCGTCGAACAGGAGGAAGGCCGTCGTGAACGTCATGGCGCGGAGTCTACGGCGGCTTCCGGCAATGCGGAGGCCGTCGAGCGCGTTGGACGTGTCTTCGGCGGGTGGTCAGTCCTTCAGGTTGGCTTTGCCGCGGCGCAGCTTCAGCGTCAGCTTCGCGTCGAGCGTCGTCGCGCCGCCGGTCGCCGGATCGATGCGCAGCACGTAGGTGCCGGTCTCGGGGACCGTCAGCTTCTTCGGCTTGATCTTCACGGCGTGCGCCGGTTTGCCGGTCACGAACGCCTTCGGCGACGACGAGGCGAGGTCGACGGTGGACGGCGATTCGAGCGCCACGAGCGCCAAGGCCGTCTGGCCGTCGGCGGCGACCACTGCGCCGTTCACCTTCGCCAACGCGCTGGCGTCGAACTCGACGTCGACGACGCCGCCGCTGCCGTCGATCGGGATCGTCTGCGTGTCGGTCCGCGTCGCGCTCGTCGTGCGGCGGGATCGCAGTTGGTAGGGGCGCTTGCCGGTCGCCGCGGGATCGCCGACCACGAGCGCGACGCTGCGCGTCGCGTCGGCGGTGTAGCGCACGACGAGGCGGCTCGTCTCCTGGACGAACACGTCGGAGTCGTACGCGGCGGAGGTCGGATCCGAACTCGCGATCAGCGTCCCGTCGACGTCGAGCAGTACGGCGCGCAGCGGATCGGCGTCGGTCGAGCCCTTCAGCGTCCACTCGAGCGATTCGCCGACGAGCACGCCGTGCCACAGCCCGTCGCGCTCGGTCGCATCGCGCAGCGAGCCGGTCAGGCGATCGCCGGCGAAGGCGCGACGCGCGCACGAGCGCGGATCGGGCGTCAACACGACGACGGCGTCGGATCCGCTAATCGCATTGGTCGCCGCGACGACTTCGAACAGCAGGTCGCCGTCCTGGTCGGTCGACGTGCCGAGCACGGCGCCGAGGCGCGCGCCGGCGACCGAGTGCGCGATGCGCGCCAGCGGCTGACCGGTCTTGCCCGAGATCACGTGGATCGCGCCGACGTCGATCGCCGCGGGTTCGTCGGCGCCCGGTGCTCCGACGCAGAGTTCGACGATCCCGTCGCCATCGAGGTCGTCCAACGCCGTCAGCGCGGCGCCGAACGCGTCCCCGTCGACATCGCCGTTGCGCGTCCAAAGGGTCGCGCCGGTCGTGCCCGAACACGCGACGACGCGGCCGCGTCCGGCCGTGCCGGGGAACCCGACGACCGCATCCGGGGTGCCGTCGCCGTCGAGATCGCCTGGCATCGAGCACGCGAGCGAGAAGTCGTCGGCGGTCGCTGCGCCCGGCTCGCTGCCGTCGATGCGCGCGAGCTGCGTCGTCGCGACGGTCGAGCCCGCGACCTCGACGCGCACGAGGAACGCCGAGCCCGCGCCGCTCTGCGCGAGCGGGGCGGCGTCGGGTGCGCCGATCAGCAGCAATGCCGTGGACGCGTCGATCGCGCGCGCCGCCAGTGCCGCGCCGCCGCGCGAATCGGGATCGCCGTCGGACCACGTCGCCTCGGCGCCTGCGACGCCGTTCGCGTGGATGCGCACCGTCGCGTCGCCGGGGCTGCCCGCGGCCCACACGTCGATCGTGCCGTCGGCGTCGGTGTCGAGCAGCGGCGCGAGCGCGGCGCCGGACTCCGCGTCGGCGACTCCGGCCGATTCGACGAGCGTCGCGGCATCGACGGTCGGGGTGATCGCCGCGATCGCACCGCCGGCCGTCGCCGCATCGGTCGCCGGTGCGCCGACGCGGATCGCGAGTCCGCTGGCGTCGTTGGTGTCACCGAGTTCGAGCAGTGCGGAGCCGAACTCGAGGAACGGCGCCGGCGGGGCCGGCAGCATCGTCAGCGAGTCGTCGGCGAGGTCGAGCAGCGCGAGTGCGCCGCGAGCTCCGTCGTCGGGCATGCCGAGGACGAGCGAACTGGCGTGCGGACCCGACGTCGCTGCGGCCGCGATCGCGCGCACCGGAGCGGGCACCGTCACGATCGAGCGCGGGCGCAACGCGATGCTCGTCCACGTGAACGCATCGGCGAGCGCGACCTGACCGCGCGAGTTCGCGACGACGACGTCGACCTTCGATTCGCTCGGGCCACCGCCGGAGAAATGTGCGACGAGCGTCGCGTCGTCGACCACTTCGACGCCGTCGGCGACGTGCGTGCCGATGCGGACCGTCGTCGAATCGGGCACCACGTCGTCGACGAAGCGCGAACCGCTGACGACGACGATCGCGCCGGCATGGGCCGATCCGAAACCGGGTGACACCGACGCGATCGTCGGCGGCTCGAACACGGCGAACGCGCCGGCGAGCGTGGCGCTGAGCGCGCTGCCGAGCTTCGACGCACGCACCTCGAGCACGACCGGACCGGCGGCCAGCTTCGGCGTGCGTGCGGTCAGTTGCGTGTTCGACGCGGCGACGACGTGCGTGCAGGGCTTGCCGCTCGCGTAGAGCTTCAGCGAGCTCGTGGCGACGTCGGTGGAGAAGCCGCTGCCGGTCAGCGTCAGCAGCGTGCCGCCCTGCGTCGTGCCTTTCGGCGGCGACGCGGACGTCAGGACGAGAGGCTCGATCGCGACGTCGACCGTCTGCGTCAGCGGTGTCGCGTCGATGTCGAACGTGTCGGTCGCGGTCAGCGTCAGTTCGTACGCGCCGGCGTGGCCGGTCGCGGAGAACGTCGCGCCGTACGTGCTCGACTGCGCGTCGAACGCGAGAGGCTGCGTCACGTCGAATCCGCCGTCGCGCGTGAGTCGTGCGCTGGCGTTCGCGATCGGCGATGCGTCGGTGATCGCGACGGCGACGTGGATCGTGTCGCCGGCATCGGGCTGCAGTGGGGTGATCG
>JAEUIB010000816.1 GCA_016795255.1 Planctomycetota bacterium | reverse complement strand
CCACAAGTACTGCACCGATCCCGATCGCGCCGATTCCGACCGCGACGGCAAACCGGACGGCGAGGCCGACGAGCGACGGGAGTTCACGTACTCGGTGCGCGCGGTGATGACGCTGCTCGAGCCGTACGACGTCGCCGCGATGAGCGACGATTGGCAAGACGCTCGGCTCGTGACGAAGGGCAAGGACCACGCGCGCGTCGAGGTCGTGATCTACCCGCTCGCGACGTGGTCCGAAGCGATCGGCGCCGACGCGAACTGGCGCACGACGACGAAGGGCCTGAGCGAGTTCGTGAAAGCCTCGCCGACGTCGAATTGGAACGAGCCGATGCGCAAGACGCTGGTCGACGAGCTGACGCAACGCGGCGTCGACGTCGAGCGCGCGACCGACCGCGATCTCGTCGAGGTCGCGTCGCGCTGGCTGCTCGACCGCTCGCAGTTCGAGGACAGCTTCACGACGTTCGCGGTGCGCTTCGCGAACGGCAAGGCCAGCGTCACGCCGGAGCTGAAGGGTGAGGTCGACGGCGCGCTGAAGAAGTCCGGACGCACGCTCGACGAGCAGTGGCGACGCGAGCTGTTCGGCCGCGGCATGTTCGAGACGAAGCTGCACGGGAGCTGCACGTCGACCGCGATCTACCTGCAGACCGGACTGCGCGCGCTCGGAGTGCCGACGCGGACGGTGTACTGCGTGCCGGTGCTCGACGCGACCGATCCGAACGAGCCCGCGTTGCTCGACGGACTCGCGCACGCGGGCATGCGCGAACGCTTGAAGCGCACGACGCGCGAACTGCGTCAGAGTTGGGCTTCGCACACGTTCAACGAAGTGTTCGTCGATGGACGCTGGCGACGCCTGAACTACAACCGACTCGGACAAGGCGCGCTCGACGACGCGATGGGGCTGTTCGTCCACGTGAATACGTGGCGCGACCAAGCCGACGTCCCGCTGTGGAAGATCGGCGTGCGCCAACACAAGAAACCCACGGACGCGTGCGGACACGGCAATCCGTACTCGTGCGAAGAGTTGTCGGATCGCTTCGGCGAGCACGCGAAGCTCGCGCCATGGAGCGAGGACTTCGACGCGCTGACGGTCGAGCGCGTGCTGCCGTTCGCCGAAGCGAAGGCGCTCGGGCTCGTCGACATGCGGCTCGACGATCCCGACACGGCCGGCCACTTCGTCTTGCGCGTGCGCGAGGGTGGGCCGTTCGACGACTCGCCGAAGTACCAGCGCTTCTACGACGCGGCGCAGAAGGACTTCGTGCTGCGCTCGGGCGACGGCACCGAACTGCGCGCGTACGCGACGCGCGGCTTCTGGATCGACGCGAGCAAGGGCTTGCGCGAGTTCTACCTGCGCGTCGACCCCGACGTGTTCGCGGCGATGGAGCCGGGCAAGGCGTACGCGCTGCTCAGCGTCCCCCGCGCCGACGGCAAGTGGTTTCGCGTCAACGACGGCGTGATCGTAACGCGATGACGTCGGGACGACTCGGAACGAGTGGGGGATGGATGGGACTTCGACGTACGGGCGCGGCGGCCATCGTGGTGTCGGCGCTCGCGGGCTGCCTCGTGCCTCCGTCGGCGCTGTTCGACGAACGCAACGCGCACATCGACGAGATCGCGCCGTCGATCGCGTCGGGCGATCCGCGGCACGCGCCGCACTCGCTGTTCCGCATCCTCCACGAAGAGTGGGGAGCCGTCGTCCGCGTTCGCGTGGTCGCCGTGTCGGACGACGTCGTTCGACAGGGATTCCTCGAACTCACCGGCGTACGTCGGATCACCGGAGTGGTCCTCGACGTCGTGATGCACGAAACGACGCACAACGTCGCGAGCCATCTCGGGGTCGGCGATCCGCTCCGCGCCATCTGGGTCGATCGACCCGGCCGTGCCGAGCGCGGCGAGCGGATCGAAGTCGGGCGCGAGTACTGGTTCGCGCTGCGAAGCGGCATCCTCGGCTCGGATCCGAGCGTGGTCGACTTGGTCGAACTCGACGCCGACTCGATCGTGGCTCACGACGAGGGACCGTGAGCACGAGCCGATCGGATGGTTCGACGTTCGCTCACGGATCGACCGGGACGACCAGCTCCACGTCGACGTCGCCGGCCTGCGCGGGCACCGCAGGCGAATAACCCGCGCCGTCGTTGCTCGCGTCGGCGTCCGCGAATCGCGCGGCTTGCTGTGCGAACGTCCGGGCGCGCAGCGAGCCCACGGTTCCCGGAGCGACGACGAGCTCGAAGCGACCGCCACCGCGCGACACCGTCCACGTGAGCGGCTGCCCGGCCGCATCGACGAGGACGACGTGCGCGGACGACGCGGGTTTGCCCACGGCATCGACGACGCGACCGCGGATCGATGCACCGACTTGCAGCACGAGTTCGATCGGTGGGCCCGCGGGCCTCACGCCGTCGACCGTCGCCGACAGCAGCGGTGGCGTCGGATCATCGAGGTCACGCGAAGGGCGAGCGTCGACCGTGTAGACGCCGTCGACGTCGAGTTCGATCGTGAACGAGCCATCCGGTTCGACGCGGCGATTGCCTTCCGCGCCGCCGGACCCGTCGGTCCGGCGCGCCAGCACGGTGACCCACGATGGAAGCGAACCGCTCGCGCTGACGACGCGACCGCGAATCGTCAGCGTCGTCGGGATGCGGAGTTCGATGCCCTCGACGTCGTGACCGTCCTCGACGTGGACCGCGAGCTTCGTCGATTGTTGCTGCGACGGACGCGTGTGCCGCAGCGAGTACGACCCCGGCGCGACGCGATCGAACACGAAGGTGCCGTCGCTGGCGCTGCGCGTCTCGCGCTCCTCGACGTACCCGGTGAACCACGGCTCGTCTCGCTTCGAGTAGCGCATGCGATCCGCGTTCGTGCCGATCAGAGCGAGCGTCGCGGATGCCACGGCGGCCCCTGTCGAGTCGATGATCCGGCCACACACGCGCTGTCGCGATGCGACGACGATCTCGCCGAAATCGACGACCGCGAGCCGGAGTTCGTTCGCAGGGAAGTCGTAGACCGTACGACCGTGATCGGGGTGCTCGATGTGCAGAGCGTGGAGCGTGTCGGGACGTAGGCTCTCGATGGTGAACGATCCATCGTCACCCGAACGCGTCGACTGCGTGTCGATGCGTTGGCGCAACCCGTCGAACCCCGCGCCTCCAGGCGCCGACCCGTTCCACATGCTGGAAAACGCCATGACCGATGCGTTCACGACCGAGCGACCTGTTCGATCGACGATCACACCTCGTGCGCGGCGAGCTGGCAGCAGAGCGAAGTCGATGACGTACTCGGTGCGGGTCGGGTCGATCGCGAGACCGGTCTCGGTCCTGCCGTAGCC
>JAEUIB010000809.1 GCA_016795255.1 Planctomycetota bacterium | reverse complement strand
GGTCGGTGCGCCAGTACTGCTTGGGCCTGTCGATGGAACGGCTCGCGAGTTTCGAGGATCACGAGGGCTTCGACGGAGTGATGGTGGGCACTCCGCAGGGGCCGTTCCACTTCGAGTTCACGTACTGCCGCCACCATCCGGTGCGTCCGTCACCGACTCCGGAGGATCTCGTCGTCTTCTACGTACGACAGTCGGCGGCATGGGAACGGCGCTGCGAGATCATGGCGCAAGCTGGATTACGCGAGGTCTCACCCTTCAATCCGTACTGGGGTCGCGATGGGCGGTCGTTTCGCGACGACGATGGGTACACGGTTGTGATTCAGAGGGCGAGCTGGCCGCCGTCGAGTTGATCCGCGCCGTCGGCACGACGGGCGACGAGCCGCTACCCCTCGCGCTTCGCCGACTTCTTCGCCTGCTTCCCACGGGTCGCGCCGGTCGGCGTCGCCTTCGTCGCTGGCTTCGCCTTCGTCGTCTTCGCCGCCTTCGTCGCCGTCGCGCGGCCCGCGCGTTTCTTCTGCGCCTCGGCGCGGATGATCACGGAGCCCTTCGCTCGCGGGTCGACGCGCAGCTTCGCGAGCTGGAGCGCGGCCACGAACAGCGCCTCGATCTCGGGACGGTCGAAGTCCGCGATCGCGCTGATCACGACGTGCCGCACGTTGCTGCCGCCCTTCAGCAGTTTCTTCGGATCGGCGGCCGACAACTTCGCGCCCTGGGAGAAGAACAGCTTGGCTCCGCTCGGGTAGAGCCCGATCGAGCACAGTCCTTCGTAACCGTTCTCCGTCGGGGAGTACGCAATCACGAGAGCGTTCTGATTCTCGTAGACGTAGACGATCTCGTGGAGACCAGGGAGCCGCTTGCGCATCCGCGCGCGCAGCGCTTTGCCGAGCTCGATCATCGCCGGCTCGTACTTCGCGAAGTAGCTCTCGAGTTGGGCTTCGGCGGTCGTCATGCGCGAACTCCGGATCGTGCGGGAACTCGCGTCGCACCGTACGTTCCGAAGTGGGGCGTGTCGACGTCGACATCGCACGTCGACCGACTCGAGGCCGCATGCGGCCCAGCGTCGAAGAGGCATCGACGTCGAACACGGCGTGTCCGATGCGGCGGATGCTGGCTAGCATTCGGGCCGGGGCGGATCACGAAGGGCTGTTCATTCCTCGAAGGGGTTCAACGTGCAACGATCAAGCAGTGCGCGGGCGTTCGGCCTGGGATTCGTCGTTTGGCTCGCGTCGAATGCTGGCGCGAGTGTTCTCGTCGTCGATCCGAGCGGAGCCGGTGGCGCGTTCACGAGTCTCCAAGCCGCGCTCGACGCGGCTGCACCCAATGACGTGATCCGCGTCAAAGGCGGAACCTACGTCGAGATCACGATCGCGAAACCCGTGACGATCGTCGGTGATCCGATGCCGACGATCCGACCGCCGCTGCCGCCGGAGTACACGGGGACGACGCTGACGTGTCCGCCCGCGATCACGCTCGCGGGACCGGGCACGGGCACGGTCACGCTGGTCGACGTCAAGGCGGCTGGGTTCGCCGACGCGAGTTTCTTCTCCGCATTCGACGCGATGCTCGCGGGCGGCGGCTTCACGTCCCTCCGCATCGTGGGCGGGTCCGTCACCGGGCCGGACGCCATCTTCTCGACCGGAGTCGGTCTCGGCGCCGCGGCGATCAAGACTTCGATCCCATTGATCCACCTCTCGTCCGCGACGATCGTCGGCGGCGAGAACACGACCGACGTGCCGTGCGCTCTGATGCCTCCGTTCGGACCGCTCGGGATCGACGCGCCGAACTCGACGATCGTCGTGCTCGACAGCGTCGTTCACGGCGGCCGCGGTAGCGACACCGTGAGCTGCTTCGGCGGCATTTGCGGCGACGGGTCGCCGCCGCCGTGCCCGTGTGCGTA
The DNA here is from genome assembly GCA_016795255.1 of Planctomycetota bacterium. GTDB lineage: Bacteria > Planctomycetota > B15-G4 > B15-G4 > JADJEK01 > JADJEK01. Next base: position 1,135 of record JAEUIB010000809.1, on the reverse strand, counting down.
CAAGGGTGGCTTCGGCGGCGATGGCATCCGCGCGCAGCGCGTCTACGTCACGAACTCACTGGTGACCGGTGGGCCAGGGATGTCGCTCGTCAGCGATTGCTCGGGCGGCGTGCCGTGGGGTCAACAGCCGGACGGCGCTCCGTACGCGCCCGGTGTGGCCGTGATCGCGCTGAACAACGATTTGACGTCGAGCCCGCCCCTGAAGCTCGGCGGATCGACGACGCTGCAGTGGAGCGCGGGAGTCGGGCAACTGCTCGTCCTGTCGACCCAAACCGGCGTACCGCTCGATCTCGCGCAAGGGTCGTTCTTCCTCGAGCCCGCGGCGCCCATGCTGATCGCACCGATCGCGAGCGGAGTCGCGACGGCGACGATCCACGTCCCGTCGAGCCCGGTGTGGATCGGCGTACCGCTCGTCGCGCAAGTGTTCGACGCGACGAATGGTCTGACGCGACCGGTGGTCGACGTCGTCCGACCGTGACGGGAGAGGCGCCGCCGCTAGCGTGTCGTCACGGTTCCATGAATGCGTTGAAGATCATCCTGCTCTGCGTCGGCGCGGCGGTGTCGTACGGCGTCGCACACGACCTGATCACCGCGCATCTCTGCGTCGCGTACTTCACGATCGGGCCTCCAAGGATCTTCGCCACGGAATCGCCGGCTCTGCTCGCGTTGGGCTGGGGAGTCGTCGCGACTTGGTGGGTCGGCGCCTTGCTCGGGATCGCGTTGGCGATCGCCGCGACGCGAGGCCCGCGAGTGGTTCGCTCCGCGGGTTCGCTCGTCGGTCCGATCGCGAAGCTGCTCGCGTGGATGGGTGGCGTCGCGCTGACCGCGGGAGTGATCGGCTACGCATTGGCCCGGAACGGAGCCGTGATCCTTGTCGGACCTCTGGCCTCCGAGGTGCCGTCCGATCGGCACGTCGCGTTCCTCGCGAACGTGTGGGCCCACACCGCGAGCTACGGAATGGCCTTCGTGGGCGGCATCCTTCTCGTCCGTCGGGTATGGCGATCGCGCGGAGAACCCCTCGCATGAAGATCGTCCTTCCCGGCGGCAGCGGTCAGATCGGCGGAATCTTGTGCCGTGCGCTGACCGCGGAAGGACACGACGTCGTCGTCCTCAGTCGCGCGCGCGATGCCGTGCC
>JAEUIB010000806.1 GCA_016795255.1 Planctomycetota bacterium | reverse complement strand
GGCGCCGGCTCGGCGCCGCTCTCGAGCAGCGCCAGCACGACCGTCCGCGCGATCGTGGCCATGCCCGCGCACAGCGCCGCGAGCCCGGCGAACCACCACGCCGCCTTGCCGTCGAGCCGCGCCCGCAGCGCGAGCGCACTCGCGAGCAGCGCCGACGTCCACAGCGTCTTGACGCCCGAGCACGGCTCGTCGATCAACACGCGCGTGCCGCGCACGATCAGCATCGTGCCCTCCGCGACCACGTCGACGCCGGCGATGGTCATCACTCCCGCGGCGATCGTCGTCGCGCACAGCCGCAGCGGATAGCCGACGTAGAACTGCGCGGACGCGAGGATCGGCAAGGACAGCGCGCACAGCGCGATCCACGCCGGCCGCCGCGCGACGTCGAGACCCTGCGCCCGCGCGAGGAGGACGAGGGTCACCACCAGCGCGGCGGCGCCGAACAACGGTGGGAACGCACGGGAGATCAGCGCGTACGCGACGACGGCGACGGCGGCCGGCATCGAGCGCGCCACCTTGGGCGAGTCCGGCGCGCGCTCCGCCCATGCGAACCCGATCGCCAACGCGAGCGCGACCAGACCGCACCGGTCGTCGCCGACTCCGTCGGCCATGCGTTTCGCGTACCACGCGAGCGTCGGCCACGCTGCGATCCCGAGCAGGATCCACGGCCAACCGCGCTTCACGCGCCACCCCCACGGCGGACGCGCGCGAACCCGAGCACGAGCCCCGCCAGCGCGACCAGCGCGTACGTCTCCGGCTCCGGCGCCGCGGAGAACTCGCCGGCCTCGTCCGACGGCGCCTCGAGCCCGAACTCGGCGTACTGCTCGTCGCGTTCGAGCACGACCGCGCCGGTCACCGGCGTCACCAGTCGCGCTTCGGCCGCCAGCCGTTGCGCGGCCGCGATCGACTCGGCCTCCGGTCGTTCCAGCAGGCGCAGGACGTGGTCGCGCGTCGCCAGGCGCCGCCAGCGATCGACGCCGCGTTCGATCCGCAGGCCCGTCGCACGCGCGGCGTCGTCGGCGATCGAACATCCGATCCGCGTCGGGCCCGCGGCGCCACGCGCATCGCGCACCGCTCGCGTCAACGCCTCGCCGACGTTCGCGTCGAAGCGTTCGTCGACGTCGACGCCGGCAGCCTCGAGTTGATCGCGGACGACGTCCGGGCTCGCCATCGTCGCCACCGACACGATGCGCGGCATCCGATCGGCCAGCTCCAGCGCCACGCGCAACGTGTCGAAGCCCGCCAATCGGATCGGCTGCGGCGCGTGCACCCAGACGATCGTCGCGTCGGGCCGTTCGCGCACGAGATCGACCGCCAGCGTCAGCGCCGCCGCGTTGTCGCGGCCGCCGACCGCGGCCAGGCCGCGCAGACGGGTCGTCGCCTCGCGGACGCGAGCGGGCAGCGCCGGCGACAAGCCGCCGCTCGTCAGCAGCTCAGGGCGATCGCCCGCGAACACCACCGCGAGATCCGCGGTCGGATCGACGAGTTCCAACGCGTCCGCGACCCACCCGATCCGCTCCGCCATCGCCGCCGAGCCGTCGACCACGACGACGAACGCCGACGACGATTTCGCGACCGGCGGCATCGCGGCCGCGCTCCACGTCGTGCCCGCGACGTCCTCCCACAGCCGAGCGCGGGAGGGCTCCGGGATCACGACGGTCGCAACCACCGGACGCGACGCGAGCTCCGCTTGCGTCATCGTTCCGCTCACTCGATCCGGCGCAGCGACCCGAAGCGCCGCGTGCGCCGCCGAGATCCCATGGAGCCCGACGACGTCGATCGCGTGCCGGAGCGGCGCGACGCCGTGCGGCGCGACCGCGAAGCTCCCGCCTTCGAAGCACGGAGCGCCGATGTCGGCGACCCCATCGGGACGGGGCGCGAGCGCCGCGATGCAGGCGATCCGCAATCGCATCGTCCCGTTCGGCGGCACCGGGAAGCACGACAGGTTCACGCGACGGATGCCGCTGGTGACGAGCAGCGCCGGATCGCGCTGCTGGCGCACGATCGTCCGATACGCGTTGCTCGTCGCTTCGCGCGTCGAGAACGCCGCGTCGCGCGGCTGCCCATCGACCCACAGCGTCAAGCCGGACGCGACCGCACCGGCGGGCAGCAGGATCGTCCCGGTCGCTTCCTCGGGGAACCCGGTCGGGTTCGCGAACTCGAGTTCCCACGCGACCTCGAACGTCGCCGCCACCGGATCGACGTCGATCGCGTACGCCGAGCGCGCAAGACGGACCGCCGACGCCCCCGTCACGAAGCCCGTCGCGTCGGAGCCGCGCCGTCGCCACTCGGCGCCGTCGAGTTCGTCGAACCGAGCGATCGGTTCGAACTCGAACGGAGCGCGGAGTCCGCGCTGCGGTTCGACCACCTCCCCGAACGCCTGGTACAGGACGGCGCGAGTCTCGGCCGCTCGCGCATCCACCGACCGCGTCAGGCACCAGGCGATCGGATCGGTCGGCGGGCGCAGGCCCTCGCGGAGGACGCGGCGCGCCGTGTCGACGCTCGAGACGCGGCGCAGTTCGTCGATCGCCACCGCGCGCGCGACCGGGCTACCCCCGTCGATCGCCGCGCACAGCCGCACCCGCGTCCACGTCCCGAGCGGGTCCGCGAGCACCAGGACCGCGAGCGCGCCGACGGCACACGCGATCCGCGCGCCGACGGGGAATCGCGGATCGGCCGCGTGCGTCCGCCGCAAGACACCGGTCATCGCGACCAGCGACAACAGCGGCGCGAGCGGCAGCAAGCCGAGCCCCATGAGCAGGATCGCGAGGAGCCCCAACGGCGCGATCGGCGCGAAGTACGCGGCGAAGTACAGGTTCGCGCCGAACGCGATCCACGCGGCGACCTGCTGTCGACGCGCCGCCGACGCGGATCTGCGATCGCTGCCCAGGACCCACAACACGACGATCGGAACGCACGCCGCGCCGGCCACATGGACCCACGTGCGGAGCGGATCGAAGAACTCGACCGCGCACATCCGCGTCGTCCATTCGACTCCGATCGTGATCACCGGCAGCACGACGCCACCGAGCGCGATCCAGCCGTCGCGGACGTAACTCCGCGTCCTCGGCGGATCGGAACGAGGGGGAGCGACATCGACGACGTCGGACATGGCGACCTCCGGGCTGGACGCGCGCACTTTATTCGGCAAAGCCGAAGGCTTCGTCACGGCAGCGTCACGAAGGGCAGCCGTGGCACGAGCGCGCTCGCTACCGTCTGCGCGCGGCCGGCCGGATCGGGGACGTTCGTCAGCCCTCCAACGGCCACGGACGGCGGCTGACGTCGAGCTGCCCTTCTTCGGTCGATCGGTCCCATGCGTTCCTTCCGCGAACTCTCCCACCTTCCTCGCTCGCTCTGGATGTTGTGCGCCGCGATCCTCGTGAATCGCGCCGGCACGATGGCGTTGCCGCTGCTCGTGCTGTGGTTGACGGAGCGGCGCGGCTACACGACCGACGAAGCGGCGAACGTGATGATCGCGTACGGCGCGTTCGCGCTGATCGGCAGTCTCGGCTCGGGCTTCGTCTGCGACCGCATCGGGATCAAGCCGGTGCTGATCGGCTCGCTGGTCGGGCTCGCCGGCGTGCTGTTCGCGCTGCCGGCGTGTCACGAGCCATGGACGCTCGGGATCGCCGTCGGCGCGTGGGCGATCTGCGGCGAGGGCTTCCGGCCGGCGAGCTTCGCGGCGATCGGCTTGCTGGCCCCGCCGGATCGGCGGCAGCTCGCGTTCGCGTTCGCGCGGACGGCCGTCAACCTCGGCATGAGCATCGGACCGCTGACCGGCTCGTTCCTCGCGCATTGGCGCTTCGACTTCGTGTTCGCGGTGAACGCGGCGATGGCCGCGCTGGCGGCGATCCTGTTCTGGCGCGTGCCGATCCCGCGCGAAGCCCGGCCGCCCGCACCGGTGGACGGCGCGCCGCCCGCGCCGCGGGATCGCCGACTCGCGCTGGTGCTGACTTCGGCGTTCTTCACGGCGCTGGTGTTCTTCCAGATCGACTCGACGCTGCCGCTGTTCATCACGCGCGACCTCGGGCTGTCGAAGCCGTGGTTCGGCTTCGTCGTCGCCTGCAACACGCTGCTGATCGTGCTGGTCGAGATCCCGCTGAACCACGCGACCGCGCACTGGCCGGCGCGCCGGACGCTGATGCTGTCGACCGCGCTGATCGGCGTCGGCTTCGCCGCGTACGCGCTCGCGCACGAGCCGATCGGATTGCTCGTCGCGACGATCGTCTGGTCGATCGGCGAGATGCTGTGCTTCCCGACGCAATCGGCGCTGGTCGCGTCGCTCGCGCCGCCGGGTCGGTCCGGTCGCACGATGAGCCTGTACGTGTTCACGTTCGGCCTCGCGCTGCCGGTCGGCGCCGGCCTCGGGCCGCGCATCTACGAGCGCCACGGAGCGAGCACGGTGTGGATCGGCTGCCTGTTGCTCGGTGGAATCGCGACGTGGTTGCTCTCGCACATCCGGACGGACGAGCGCCCGCCGCAGTCGGCGTGACGCCAGGGAGTCCTCGATGAGTCGCGTCGCCGTGCTGACGGTCACGCACGACAGCGCCGCGGTCGTCGACGCGTACTGCGCCGGCATCGCCGCGTTGCGCGCGTCGACGACGCACGCGATCGAATGCGTCGTCGTCGACCAAGCGTCCTGCGACGACACGGTCGCGCGAGCCACCGGAGTCACGGTCGTCCGCAACGCGACCAACTCGGGATTCGCGCGCGGCTGCATCGACGCGGTCGCCGCGCTGCGTGAGCCGGCCGACCATCTGCTGTTCCTGAACCCCGACGTCGTGCTGACCGGCCCCGCGCTGGCAGAGCTCGTCGACGCGCTGGATCACGACGCGACGCTGGCCGCCGTCACACCGCGCTTGCGAGGCGCCGACGGAGCGCTGCGCGTCCCGGCACGACCGGCGTACCGGCGCAGCGATGCGTGGAGCTTCGCGACCGGCTCGCGCAGATTGCGTCAGCAGCGGATCGACGCGAGTGCGAACTCGGGCGGGATCGTCCGCTTGCGCGACGCGTACGCCGAAGGCTCGTGCCTGCTCGTGCGGCGCTCGGCGTACGACGCCGTCGGCGGCTTCGATCCGCGGTTCTTCGTGTACTTCGAGGACGCGGATCTGTGCCGCCGGTTGGTCGAAGCCGGGGGCGAGCTCGCGGTGATCCCGACGGCCATCGCGGACGAGAGTGCGACCAAGGGCTCGCGCGCGTCCCGCGATGCGGCGCCGCAAGCCGAGGATCTCGCGCGCTACTTGCTCTACCTCGACGCGGAGGTCACGTACTTCGCGAAGTGGTACGGCGCCGAGTTCGCGCGCTTCGCCGCGTGGCTGCGGCGCACGTGCGGTCTGCGCCTGCAGCGCGGCAGGCTGATCCGACGGTTCGGCTCGATGGCCGCGATCGACGCATGCGCGGAACGACTGCGCAGCGCGAGCATTCGACTCTCGCGTTGACCCAACTTGCGATCGGCATTCCTCAGGCGATGCGCACACCGCCGCGGACGACGACGTCGGAGCCCTCGGCGATGAACACCGACTGCGGCGCCGCCGCCAGTGCAACGCCGAACTCCGCGCCGTAGAGCGCGCTCGCGTCGACGTCGATCGTCACGTCGGACGCGTTCCACGTCCGCCAGCGCGGGTGCTCGACCTGGTACTCGTGCGTCGAGCCGTCGCGTCGGCGCGTGGAACCGAAGTAGTGCTCCGTGATGAACGCCGCCTCGGTGCCGTCGACGACGAGCGTCGGCTCACCAGCGCGCGAACCGGCCACGCGGTCCCACCGTCCGCGATGCTTCCACGCGTAGTCGACGCGGTCGGGCTCGACGCGATGCCGCGTCGGCAACGCGACGTACGGCTCGTCGTAGACCAGCCGCGCGACCGTCGCGATCGCGAGGCGCGGCACGATCTCCTTGATGAACACGACGCCGCGCCGCTCCACGCCGTCGACGACGCGACGCACGTAGAACCGCAGGTTGATCTCGTCGAAGTCCGTGTGGAACGGGATCGCGATCCCCTTCAGCCGCGTCCGCAGGAACCGGAACGCGACCAGACTGACGACGTGCTTCCCGTGCCACGGGTCGAGTTCCAGTCCGCGCGGCACGAGCGGCGCGAGCACGCGCTCGTCGACCGCGTACTGCGCGAGCAGCAGGTCGCACCATCGCGCTCGCAGGAAGACGGGCTGTTGTTGCGTCGGGGTCTGCGTCGGGGTCGGGCTCATCGCTGGGCTCCGTTCCGCCGCAGCGTACGCATCGGTGCGCACGGAATCGCCAGGGTCGCCGATCC
>JAEUIB010000803.1 GCA_016795255.1 Planctomycetota bacterium | reverse complement strand
GTGGCGGTGATCTGCACGTCTTCGTTGGGCTGGACGTAGTTCGTGTTCTTCGTCAGCGTCAGCGTGCCGTCCGGCGTCGTGTCGCCGTAGATCACGTTGACGTTGATGCTCATCTTCGCGACGCCGGTCAGGCCGACGCTCGCGGGCCACGTCTTCCAGCGATAGGTGCCGGCGGGCGGGTTGTCGACGATGCGGATCTCCGTGTTGTCGATGCCGCTCTGCTGCGCGACGTATTCGCCGGAGTTGCCGGCCGCGTCGAACGGCGCGCGGTCGACGTAGAGATCGAAGTCGTTGACGAGCGCTTGGCTCGCGCCGGCGGATGCCGCGGGCTCTTTGTAGTGCATCACGATGACGAGGCGCGTCGCGCCGGCGTCGACCGTGAAGTCACCGGACTGGAAACCGCTGAATCCTTGCGCGAAGCCCCAGTTCAGCAGCAACGCTTCGCTGTCGGGGAAGTGCGCGCGGTACGCGTCGATGCGGCCCGCGCCGTAGTTGTCGAGGTCCGAGTCGGTCGGCGACGTGTAGACCTGATTGTCCTTCGTCGTCGCGGTGCCCATCATCAACGCCGACAGGCGAGCCGGCTCGTAGCGCACGAACGAGTAGTGGTCGACGAGCTGCGACGCGACGCCGGTGACGTGCGGCGCGGCCATGCTCGTGCCCGACTTCGACGTGTAGCCGTCGAGATCGTTCGAGTTCACCGACAGGATCGACGTGCCGGGCGCGCAGACGTTCGGCTTCCAACGACCGTCACCGCACGGGCCGCGACCCGAGCTGTTCGCGTTGTTGCCGGGGTCGCCGGTCGAGCCGAGGAAATCGGACACGCTGCCGACCGTCAGGTTGTTCTTCGCGGAGCCCTGCTGCGACACCGTTCCGGGACTCGGGCCCCAGTTGTGCGCGATGAAGATGTGCTGCTGGTCCTGCGACCAGATCTCGTCGTCGACCGCGCGCGCGTCGGCTTCGGTGCCGATCCACGGGTTCGGCGAGCCGGCATAGCTGCCCCACGAGTGGTTGATGACGTGGGGCGGTCCCGACACGTTGTTGTTCGAGTCCGTCACGTTGCCGCGCATCGTGCCGAAGATCGTCGACAACGACGACGTCGTGTTCCAGCCGCAGGGATCGCCTGGCACTTGGTCGTAGATCTTCGTGGTGCGGAAGCGCTTCGTCGGCAGCGAGCCGAGTCGGTACGCCGCGCCGCGGAAGCGGACGTTCGCGGCGGGCGGATCCGCGAGGATCGTGCCGATGCAGTGCGAGCCGTGGCCGCACGAGTCCTCGAAGTTGCCGTCGCCGTTCTGCGTGAGGTCGAAGCCCCACGAGTAGTGCGACGTCAGCGCCTCGTGCGAGATCTCCATGCCGGAGTCGACGATGCCCGTGATGGCCACGCCGTTCGTGCCGCCGTCGTAGAACTGGCGCGTGTAGTCGGCGTTGATCATCGGCATCGACTCTTCGTGGCCGAGCGTCGCCGGCACGTCGCCTTCGACGAACAGCACGAAGTCCTGCGCGACCAGGTCGCTGATCCGTTCGGGCGCCGCGCGGACGCGGAACGCGCGGATCGAGTCGACGTACTCGACGACTTCGGCGCCGAGCGCGACGAGGTGAGCTTCCTGCCAGCCGCGGCTCTGCCAACGCAGCGCCGTCGACGTTTCGGGCGACAGCTCGAGTTCACCGACGCCCGGGTCGTGCGTTTCGACGCGACCGACGCGCTCGAACGTCGAGGCCGCGTTCAGGTCGGTGTCGAACACGTTGACGTACAGCGCCAGCGGCTCCGCGGTCGGAGCGGTCACCAGTTGCGCCTGCAGGTTCGGGTGCAGCTTCTGCCACGGATCGGCGACGCCGACCCAACGCACGAACGGCAGTGCGGCGACGCTCGTGATCGACTCGATCGGCAGCGCGACCTTGAGGCAGGCCCACGGATGCGTGCCGAGCGTCTTGCAGCCGAGTTCTTGCAACTGCGCGTCGCGTGCGGTCGTCAGGCGCTTGCTCAGCATCACGAACGCGTAGACGACCGCGTTCGGGCGGCCGTCCTGACCGAGCTGGTCGATCGTCGCGAGCAGGCGCGGATCGATCGTCTCGTCGGGGCTCGGCGTCTTCGTGCCGGCCGCGAAGCCGAGCCAGAAGCGGTCCGCGGCGGGCGCATCGGAGCGCGTGTCGCCGGTGCGGCCGGCGAGCGTCGTGCCCTTGCCCGGATAGGGCAGTTCGTCGCCGAGGTCGACGGGCGTGAACGTGCCGGCACCTTGATCGATCGGCAGTCCGTTCGCGTTGGTTTCGGGCAGCGGATGCGCCTTGGGCTCGCCGGCCGGTTGGTTCGGGGCGACGGGGGTCTGCGCCGTGGCGGCGGTGCACATCGAAGCGAACGTCAGCAGCGCGGCGGCGAGCATCGTCGGGCGCGCGGAGAACGAGGGAAGCATCAGCGGATGACTCCTGGATCCGTGGACGACGCGACTCCGCGGGACGAAATGCGGAGCTTCGGGTCGATCGCGCCCAGGGCATCCGGGGCGCGGCGCGGGCGTCACGCGGTTTTCTCGACACCAGCAGCCTGCGACGCGTCACCGCAGCCCGGGCGGGCCGCGCAACAGCTCGCTGTGTTCCCACCCGGGACCGCGATGCTTGTCCTTCAGCGCGCGGACGCCGCACAGCAGGCGGCCGTCCGGCTGACGCTTGCGCCAGGTCTCGACGCGCAAGGACACGAGCGAACTCAGCGACGCGTCGCGCGGCGCTTTCTCGGTCAGGCAGACGATCGCGGAGCGGTGCTTCTGCGCGAGGCCGACCAGGCGCGATTGCAGCGGCATCGGCAGTTCGCCATGCGTGCCGAGATCGAGCACGGCCAGGCCGAATG
>JAEUIB010000800.1 GCA_016795255.1 Planctomycetota bacterium | reverse complement strand
GTGGCCGAACTCGCCCCCCCAGCCCTGCCCGCTGTCGATCGATTGTTTGCGCAGCGCTTCGTAGAGATCTACCCAGCGGTGCCCGACCGGCAGTCCGTATGGGCCGACGGCGACGACGTCGGCGCGGCCGGCCTCGCGTCGCGCGAGCTCGTCGAGCAGATCCAATCGCGTGTCGCGCCGCGCGATCGCGTTCAGGAACGCCGCGTCGCGCACGAGGGACGGCAAGAGCATGGCCAGCGTCACGACGCTTGCGATCACCGCCGATCGGCGCTGCGTGAGCGCGTCGATCGCGAGTGCCGCGAGCGGCACGATCGCGATCGCGGGGCCGATGCCGAAGCGCACGGGTGAGTAGGCGACCGCGAACAGACTCGGCAACAATCCGAGCGCCGCGACCGCGAGCAGTCGCGCATTGCCGCGCCGGCGCCAAGCGACGCCGAGTCCGATCAGCGCGGCGATCGCGATCGTCTCGCCGAGCCCGGCGCCGATCGTGTTCACCGCGTGGAACTCGGCGATGCCGAGGCGTCCGCGCTCGTCCTCCGATTCGATGAACGTCTGCGCCGAGAACCGCAGCTTGTCGACGAACGTCGGCAGGTCGTAGACGACGTTCGGTGCGCACAGCACGAACGCGCCGATCGACACGAAGCCGGCGATCACGAGCCGAGCGAACGGTGGGGGTGGCCTGCCCTCGCGCTTCGCGCGCACGATCGCGACGACGTGGGCGACGGCGAGCAGGCCGCAGGCGAGAGCTCCGAAATAGCGGACCGCGCCCGAGGCGCCCGACCACGCCGCGGCGATGAACGCGTCGCGCGCGAGCCCGTGCGTCGCGTAACGGAAGATCGCGTCGAGCGCGAGCGCGGTCGTCAGTCCCCAGATCGCGTCGACGGTGCCGAAATGCGCCTCGCGCACGTTCAGGTACGCGACCGCGCAGCACGTCATCGCGATCCAGCCGCAGCGCTCTCCCCATTCACGCCGGGCGAAGCGACCGACGACCCAGACCGTCGCCAACGACGCCAGCGCCGACACCAGGCGATGCATCAGGTGCAACAGCGAGGCATTGGCGTCGACGAGCGCGCGTTCGTCGGCGAACGACGTGCCGTGGACGAGGCTCCGGATCCACAGCGCCGCCGAGTCCGCGATGCCGAACACGAAGAAGCACGCGGGACCGCGGTAGAGGAAGTCGCCGGGATCGAAGTTGCCGCGCAGGAACGCGGTGCGGATCGAATCCACCATGCCGCGCTCGTCGGTCTGGTGCTGCAGCAACGCGCGCTCCGGCCGCTCGAAGTCGAGGCCGAAGTCGAGCGCGAAGACACGCAGCAGCAGAGCGAATGCGAGGAGAACCAAGGCCATGCGCGGCATCGCCGGGGTTCTACGGCAACGCCGTCGGCGGAGGAAGCCGCGTCCTCCCCCGACGAAGCCGACGACGGGCCGGTGCGCGCGACGCGCCGGCGGAGGTCTCGGCTACTCTGCCGCCTCTCGATCCGCGCTCCGGAGCGACCGCATGCGACTTCGTTCGTCGGTCCTGTTGGCTTCGTCGGTCGCGCTCCTCGTGGCCTCGGCGGCCGCGCAGACGCCGATCCATCAGGTCGCCGGCGCGGTCCCGAATGCGACGTTCGGGCGGTCGATCGCTGCGGCGGGCGACCTCGACGGCGACGGGATCGGCGACCTCGTGGTCGGCGCGGTCTACGACTCGACGGCGGCGCCGCAGGCCGGCTCGGTCACGCTGATCTCGGGAGCCAGCGGGTCGATCGTCCACACGTGGCTCGGCTCCGGCGCCGGTGCGAACTTCGGGCGAGCCGTCGACGGCGGCGGCGACATCGACGCCGATGGCGTGCCGGATCTCGTCGTCGGGGCGCACGAGCAGTTCGGCGTCGGCTCGGTGTTCGCGCTGTCCGGCGCGACGAAGCAGGTGCTGCATCACTTCGTCGGCCTGCAGATCATCGAGGCGTACGGCTGGGCGGCGGCTCACGCGGGCGACGTCGACGGCGACGGTCACGGGGACATCGTGATCGGCGCGCACAACGCGAAGCTGGCCGGATGGGAAGCGGGGCGCTCGGCCGTCTACTCCGGCGCGAACGGCAACATCCTCCACGCGTGGAACGGCATCCAGCCGAGTTGGTGGGAGGGCTTCGCGGTCGCGGGGGCGGGAGACGTCGACGCCGACGGATTCGTCGACGTCGTCTCGTCGTCGCCGACGGAGACAACCGCGCAATATCAGGGAGGCGCGATCCGCATCTATTCCGGAGCGACGGGCCAAGTCCTCCGCTTGGCGACCGGCTACGGCTACGGCGACATGTTCGGTTTCGCGGTCGCCGCGGCGGGTGACGTCGACGTCGACGGCTTCGACGACATCGTCGTCGGCTCGCCGAACGACTCGACGGTGGGGCCCGAGCACGGCGCCGCGATCGTGCTGTCGGGTGCGACCGGGTTCCCGTTGTCGACGGCGTACGGCGACACGGCGTTCGAGCACTTCGGCTCCGCGGTCGGTCGAGTCGGCGACGTCGACGGCGACGGCCGCACGGACTTGATCGCGGGATCCCCGGACGACTTCGAACTCGCGCCGTCGCTGCGTCTGGGCTCGGCGACGGTGTTCGATGCGGGAACCGGGCAGCAATGGTTCGTCCGTCGAGGCGGCCCGCATCCCGCGCTGTTCGGAGCGTCGGTCGCGGGCCTGGGCGACCTCGACGGCGACGATCGCGCGGACTTCGCGATCGGAGCGCCGCTCGATCCGACGGGGGGCATCGACGCGGGGAAGGTCGCCGCGTACTCGGATCCGTTCGCGGCGCTCGAGTCGTACGGAGCGGGGAATCCAGGCCTCGGCGGAGTGACGCCGAATCTCGTGGCCTTCGGCGGCTTGTCGACGCCGGGCAACTCGAACTTCGCGCTGCTGCTGACCGATTGCGCAGGGAGCGCAGCGGGTGCGTTGGTCGTCGGAGCCTCACCGGCACAATTCCAGACGGCCTTCGGCAGCGTGCTGGTCGACGTCACGCAGCCGGTGATCGTGATCCCGTTCACGGTCGGCGGCGGCAGCGGACAAGCCGGAGCGGGCAGCCTCTTCGTCCCGGCTCCGATCCCGACCGGACTACCGCTGGGCGTGAGCGCATACCTGCAAGCATTCGTGTTCGACGCGGGCGCGACGGGCTCGATCGCATCGTCGGCAGGATTGAAGATCCAACTGGCGGAGTGAGCGGTCGCGAGACAGATCCGCTCGAGAGACCGCAACGCGAGCCAGCGAACCACGACGTCCGGAGAACGCGCGAGCGGAGCGCGGACCGGGTCGGACGACGTGAACGTGAACGGGACTCTGGAAAACGGTGACGGCGGTGCGGGACCCGGAGGCACCGGAGGCAAGGGCGAAGGGGTGGAACGAGCCGCGCGGGTTGGGCGCGGGTTGGGGACTGTCCCCGCGCCTGTCCCCGCACCTGTCCCCACACATGACGGGGACAGACGCGCCTCCGTCCCCGTC
>JAEUIB010000783.1 GCA_016795255.1 Planctomycetota bacterium | reverse complement strand
TGTTCGAGGGCGAAGACCTGTTCCCGCAAGGCCAATGGCTCGAGGCCGAGTCGTTCACGCCCGACGACCGGTACCTCGGCAAGATCCGCGAACTGCGGTCGGATGTCGATCGTCGCGACGCGGTCGCGCTGATCCGCGTGCTCGAAGGCGTCAGCGCCGACGATCGCGCGCGCCTCGGCGCGCTTCTCGCGATCGCCGCACAGCACGGATCGTTGGTGGCGATCCCGCCCGCGGCCGAAGGCGATGCTCAGGGCGCGTCGGATCGCAAGCGCTTGATGGACGTCGTCGAACCCCTGCGGCGCGACTGACCGATCACCAATTCGATCACCAGACCGATCACCACTCCTCGGTGGCCACGGTCGGGTCGCGGAAGAAGTGCAGGATCTCGGTCTCCGACTGCGCACGCAGCAGATACGGCAAGGCCTCTTCGCGCAGGAAGATCTCGGCCGCTTCCTTGTAGAGCTTCAGGTACAGCCGGTCGTCCCACGGCGGCGCGACGAGCACGAGGAATGCGTGCGACAGCGACCCGTCCGGAGCGTCGAACAACAGTCCTGGCGTCGAGCGCAGGAACGCGACGATCGGCTCCTTGACGTTCATCGTCCGCACGTGCGGCAGCGCGAGCCCCGAGCCGACGGCCGTCGACGCCTTGCGCTCGCGGTGATCGAGATCGGTGAACAAGCGCTTCGCGTTGCCGACGCGCGCGTGCGTTTCGAGGAAGTGCGCGATCTCCTCGAGCACCGCGTGCTTCTGCACGCGCGTCGCGCGCGGGCCGAGCGTCTCGAGCTCTTCGGCGGAGAACGGCTGCGTCTCCATCTCGAGCCGGATGCGATCGTGCCGGAGATGTTGCGCGATCAGCATCCGAGTCTTCCGTCACTGGACGGTCTTGAATTGCCCGTCCGCGAGTCCCTGGTTCCACCGCAGGTCGTCGACCAGCATGCGTTCTTGCAGCTTGCCGAACGTCGACACCTCGAGCGTGCGCGGGACGAGCCCGGCGCGCGCGTCGGGTTGGAAGTTCGACAGCGCGGTCTCGCGGATCGTGTACTGGTCGTCGCCGGTCGGGATCCCGGTGCGCACGGACTTCGGCATGTACGACTGCGCGTCGACCGCCAGTACGTACCGATTGCCGAACGGGTCGACCTTGGAGATCCGGATCACCTGGCCGTCGGCCGTCTCCTTGACGTCCTCGAGCACCGGCTGCGTGCCGGCGCCCTCGCGGAAGAACTTCAGCGGGAACAAGTAGACCGACAACTGCTGGATGCCGGCCTCGCGCATCGGCAGGTTGCGGCTGATCAGCTTGCCGTCGACGAACTGCGCGATGTGGACGCCGTCGGAGACGAGGCTCATGCGCTTCCCGCCGGCGTCGGTCTGGTCGAGCCGCCACTTGTCGGGCCGCTTCCACATCGCCACGTACGTGTAGGCGCCCTTCGCTGGACCGTCGAACAACTCGCCCTTCATCGTCGCGACGAAGTCGTCCGCGGGCGGCGCCCCGGGTCCGGCGGTGGCCTTCGACGAGCCGATCGCTTCGAACGACTTGTCCAGCACGGCTTTGGCCGTGAACTCACCTTCCCAATGGGGCGGTGGTTCGGAGAAGTTCGTGCATGCCGGCACGACGCCGACCGAGCCGACGACGACCAACGCACGCAGACCGCCGAGCGCGTGGCGCAGGGCCGTGGACCACACCGAGTTCATGAAGGCCTCCAGGGCGCGGGAACGTACCAGAACTGCCCGATCCCCGGCCGCCCGCGGCGGTAGAGCGGTCTCAACGGGCTGTTCACGGGCTGTTCACGGGCTGTTCACGCGCTGTTCGCGGGAGCGACGTTGATTTGCGTCCGAGCCACGCCCAGGATGGTCGCACCATGCGCATTCCCAAGATCCGCAGTCCTCGCTCGATCCGCTCGATCCGGCCGGCCCGCTTGACCCGCATCGGGCTCGCGGCGCTGCTGACCGTGCTCGTCTGGATCCGCTTCCAAGTCTCCGACGCCGCGGACTCCCGCACGCTCGACGAAGCCGGCGCGCCGGCGGTCGCCGTGGCGGATCGCGTCGTCGTCGACGGCGTGTTCTCGGAGTGGGGCGGAGCACCGGACGCGCTGCGCTCGGACGGCGCGTACCTCTACGTCCGCTTCCGGCTGCCCGAACTGCGGACGTTGCAGGGCGGCAACGCGACGACGCGCGTGCTGTTCGACCTCGACGCCGATCCCGCGACCGGGCAGGTCCGCAAGGACGACGACGGGCCGATGGGCGTCGATCTCGAAGTCACGTTCAGCCCGCCGAACGCTCGCCGGGACGGCGCTCCCGGCACCGGAGTGTCGGTCCAGCAGTTCACGCAGAAGGGCCCGGCCAGCACGGTCGGCCACGCGCGCGCGGGGCTGTTGTTCGCGCCGTCGTTCGCGGCGACCGACTTCGAGTTGCGCCTCGCGCGGCGCGCCGAGCTGAACCAGGACATCGCGACGCTGTTCCAGAACGCCGGCAAGGCGTCGTTCCGCGTGCTCGTGCTCGGGAGCGACGGCAAGGAGATCGCGCGCACCGCCCGCGTCGAAGGCCCGATGCCGCCGCTCGACGCGGCGCCGACGATCGCGCCGACCGCGCCGCCCCAGCGCAGGACCGACGGCGTGCGCGTCGTGACGTGGAACGTCGAGAAGGAAGCGCCGATGAAGAACCCGGCGCCGTTCCAGCGCATCCTGAACGCGCTGCAGCCCGACGTCGTGCTGTGCCAGGAATGGACCAGCAAGCCGGGCGAGATCGAGGCGTGGTTCAAGACGCAGTTGCCGGGCCGCGGCACGTGGCGCGTGCACACGCACGGCGAGCTCGGCGTCGCGATCGCGACCACGCTGCCGCTCGAGCCGCTGACCGACGGCAGCGTGATGCCCGCGCGCAAGGTGAACGGCAAGATCCGCCCGGTCCGCTTCGTCGCCGCGCGCGTCGACACCGCGGTCGGCCCCGTGCTGTTCGGCACGACGCACTTGAAGTGCTGCGGCACCAAGGACTCGCCCGAGGACGAACTGCGTCAGCTCGAGGCCGACGCGATCAACGAGTTCGTCCGCGTGCAGCTCGGCAAGGGTCAGCCGATGCCGGTCGTCGTCACCGGCGACATGAACCTGGTCGGCACGCGCAATCCGCTCGACCAGATCGCGCGCGATCTCGACGTCGACGGCTCGACGCTGACGATCACCGATGCGTACACGGCGACCGGCGCCGGCAACGACACGTGGCGCAACGACGAGGGTCAGTTCTCGCCCGGCCGCCTCGACTACGTGCTGTACGCCGACGCCGCGTTGTCCGCCGCGCACGCGTACGTGTTCGACTCGGCGCAGGTGGACGGCGCGACGCGGTCACGGCTCGGTGTCGAAGTGAACGACTCGCTGGCGACCGACCACCGGGCGGTGCTGGTCGACCTGGTCCGCGCCCCACCCCCGGCGCCGCAGCCGAAGCCGATCCTCGGGGCGGCCCTCCGTGAGCTGGTGACGACCGGCGGCTCGCCGGTCCTCGTCAATTTCTGGGCGACCTGGTGCGGGCCGTGCGTCGCCGAATTGCCGGACCTGGCGCGCGTGGCGCGCGAGTGCGAGGCGCGCGGACTGCGGTTCGTGCTCGTCAGTTGCGACGCTCCCGAAGACGTCGAGGCCGCTCGCAAGCTGTTGACCGAAAAAGGGATAACGACCGCGTCGTACATCAAGGGCGAGCCCGACGAGGGCTTCATCCCCGGCTTCGATCCGGACTGGAACGGAAGCCTGCCGACGACGTTCGTGTTCGACGCGGCGGGCAAGAATGTTGCTGTCCACGAGGGGTCTGCGACGTACCAGGAGTTCCTCGAATTCGTCGCGCCCGTGCTCGCATCCAAGTGATGCGTCGTGGGACGTGACGTCGTCCTGAACCCAATCCATGTTTCGGCTCGCCGACGACGCTCGGCGACCTGCAATCGTTGAAGGAGGAGTCGATGGAGTTCCGCCTGTTGAATCTCGCCGTGGTCGCGGCCGCTCTGCTCGCTTCGCCGGCGCTCGCCGACGACACGAAGAAGGACGAACGCGCCGCCCCCGCTCGTGAGAAGAAGGACGAGAAGAAGCGCGGTCTGGCGATCGGCGACGCCGCGCCGACGACCGACGTGAAGATGGAGAACGTCGACGGCCGCAAGCTGTCGATCGACGACATCAAGGGCAAGAAGGGCACGCTGGTGATCTTCACCTGCAACCACTGCCCGGCCGCGAAGGCGTGGGAGGACCGCATCGCGGCGCTGACGTCCGAGTACATGAAGAAGGACGTCGGCGTGATCCTCGTCAACTCGAACGACGAGGTCGAGTACCCCGAGGACAGCCTCGAGAACATGAAGGTCCGCGCGCGCGAAAAGAAGTTCGAAGTGCCCTACGTGGTCGACGCGACGTCCGACGTCGCGCGCGCGTTCGGCGCGTCGAAGACGCCGGAAGTGTTCCTGTTCGACGCCGAGCTGAAGCTCGCGTTCCACGGCGCGGTCGACGACAACATGAAGTCGGCCGACGCGGTGAAGGAGAAGTACCTCGTCAACGCGCTCGAGTCGGTGCTGAAGGGCGAGAAGGTCGCGAAGGCCGAAGTGCCCGCGGCCGGCTGCGGCATCAAGTTCCGCGCCGAGAAGAAGAAGGACGAGACCCCCGCGCGGACGAACGAAGGCTAAGGCGGCGCAGCCGCCGGCCTCACCAGGCCGAGCTGACCACGGCGCACTCCCTCGCACCGAGGGAGTGCGCCGTGGTCTTTGTTCGACGGGTTGACGTCGCGCTCACACGTTCGGCTTCGCTCACCCCTTCGGCCGCGCGAACGCCAACGCCAGGAACAGCCAGCCGAGCATCAGCGCGACGCCACCGATCGGCGTGATCGCGCCCATCCAGCGCAGGTTCGCGAGCACGAGCACGTACAGCGTCCCCGAGAAGATCGCGATGCCGGCGACGAACGCGATGCCCGCGCGATGCAGCCACGCCGACGCTTGCTGGCGTTGCGCAAGAGCGACCCCGAGCAGCGCCAGCGCGTGCCAGAGTTGGTAGCGCACCGCGGTGTCGAAGATCGCGAGGTCCTCGGCCGAGACGCGTGACTTCAGCCCGTGCGCGCCGAATGCTCCGAGTGCGACTCCGAGCAAGCCGAACACCGCGGCGAGACGTCCGAAGTTCATGCGTTCATCCGATCGGGAGAGCGCCGGTGCTGTCGGCGAAGCGGTCGAGTTCGACGCCCATGCGGCGCAGCAGCGCGAGGTGGAGATTCGCGAGTGGAGTGTCCGGCGGTGACACGAGGTGCTGTCCGCCGTCGATCGTCCCGCCGCCGCCGCCGGCGAGCACCAGCGGCAGATCGTGCGGATCGTGGCTGTTGCCGTCGCGGATGCCCGATCCGAACAACACCATCGCGTGGTCGAGCAGGTCGCAGTCGCCCTCGCGGTAGCTCTTCAGCCGGTCGAGGAAGTACGCGAGCTGTTCGACGTGCCAGCGCGTGATGCGCTCGTACTGCTCGAGCTTCCCTTCGTCGTTGTCGTGGTGCGACGCATCGTGGTGCGTCGTCGTCACGCCGTCGAGGAACGCGAAATTGCGGCCGCTGACCTCGTTGCCGAACATCAGGCTCGCGACGCGCGTCGTGTCGGTCGCGAACGCCAGCGCCATCACGTCGAGCATCAATCGCGCGCGCTCGGCGTGATCGCCGCTGCGACCCGGATCGGCGGCGTGAGCGGCCAGCGTGCCGGAAAGTTCGTCCTGACGCGCGCGCAACTCCGGCGGCGCCGACTGCGCGCGCGCGGCGCGTTCGTCCTCGAAGGCGAGGCGCGTCTCGATCGAGTGGACCGCCTCTTGGAACTCGTCGAGTCGAGCGCGGTCGGCTCCGCCGAGGCGCGAGCGCAGACGCGCCGCATCGTCGGCGACGACGTCGAGCACGCTCTTGCGGCTCTCGCGCTGCGATCCGTCGACGCCGCCGTGGTCGAACAACCGCTGGAACGCGGCCCGCGGGTCGGTCTCGCGCGGCGCGGGCTGCGTCGGCGAGCGCCACGACAGGTACGAGCCGTACAAGCGCGTGTAGCTCACGTTGACGTCGACGCCGGTCGACACGGTCTCCATCGACAGTTCGATCGACGGCAACGCCGTGCGGGCGCCGACGGCTTTCGCCATGAGTTGGTCGATCGACGTGTTGCCGGCGTTCAGGTCGCGACCGGTGGTCTGGTGGATCTGCGTGCTGGTCAGGAACCCGCCGAGCTTCACGTAATGACCGTCGCCGACGTTCGACCGCGCGTTCCACAGGTTCGTCGGGATCACGATGCGCGCGCGCCACGGCTCGAGCGGCGCGAGCGTCCGCGACAGCGCGAACCGGCGTCCGACGCCGTCCGGGCGCCACGTGTCGGCGCGCGCGCCGTTCGCCATGTACAGCGCGGCGAAGCGCAACGGCGGTCGCGCGGACTCCGCGGACGCGCGCCGCGGCGCCATCGCTTCGAGCCAGGGCAGTGCGAGCGCGGCGCCGACTCCGCGCAACACCGTGCGTCGCGACAGCGGCGTGGTCATCGGTTGGCCT
This sequence comes from Planctomycetota bacterium, assembly GCA_016795255.1. GTDB lineage: Bacteria > Planctomycetota > B15-G4 > B15-G4 > JADJEK01 > JADJEK01. Next base: position 779 of record JAEUIB010000783.1, on the reverse strand, counting down.
CCGGTGCGGGCTTCGTGTGCGCGACGTCGGGCGGGCTGCGATGGCGGAACGGATACGACGTCGCCACGGCCTCGATCAACGCGCGAGCGGAGTAGTCGGACCACGCTGCGCCGGCGCCGAGGTCGCGGACCACGTCGTCGTCGGCGCGCGTCAGTCCGCGGTTCAGTGCGAACGCGAGCAGCTTGCTCGCGAGGTGCGTCGCGAACACGTCGCGGCGCGCGAGCAGCGCGTCCTTGAGGCCGGCGATCCCGTCGACGGTCGTGCCGTCTTGCAGCGTGCCGCGCGCGTCGACCGGCTTGTCCTCGGCGAGCACGGTTCGGGAGCGGCCGATCGGATCGAAGCCCTCGAGCGCGAACCCGAGCGGATCGATGCGCTCGTGGCACGAACGGCAGTCCGCGCGCGAGCGATGTTGCTCGAGCCGCTCGCGCAGCGACAAGCCGTCCTTCTGGACCTCTTCGGCGGGCAGCACGCCGGCGTTCGCGGGCGGCGGCGGCGGGGGAGTTCCGAGGATCGTCTCGAGGATCCACTTGCCGCGCAGCACCGGGCTCGTGCGCAGCGGATGCGACGTCAGCGTCAGGACCGCGGCCATGCCGAGGAGTCCGCCGCGATCGCGCGACGCGAGTGTCACGCGATGCGCGTCGGCGCCGACCGGCGCGGGCAGTCCGTAGTGCTCGGCGAGCGGCGCGCCGACGATCGTCCAATCGGCGTCGAGGAGTTCGAGCAGCGAGCGATCCTCGCGCACGATCGCGTCGAAGACGTCGGTGACCTCGCGGCCCATC
>JAEUIB010000777.1 GCA_016795255.1 Planctomycetota bacterium | reverse complement strand
CGACGAGGTACTCGTCGAGCACGCACGCTCCGACCAGCACGGTGTTGAACGCGCGGACTTCGGGCCACAGCGCGCGCGCGTCGACGTCCTGCGGCGTGATGCCGCCGAGGCGATGCAGGAGTTCGAGGAACGTCGTGCCGTGCATGAAGGACCGCTGGCCTTCGCCGTGTTCTTCCCACACGTTGCGCAGGATCTCGACGCGCTGCTCGGGGAACGGGATCTTCGCCGCGAGCGCCGCCATCGGCCGGCTGAAGAACACGACGGCGAAATAGAACTGGATCTGCGTCTCGATGAAGTCCGCGCGCTCGAACGACCCGTCCCGCAACGCGCGGAAGTACGGGTTGTCGGCCGCGCGGTGCTCGCGGACGATGGCTTCGACGCGGTCGCGCAGCGGGTCGGTCATCGATCGGCTCCTCCGGGTTCCAGCGGCGATGCAACACGCGTGCCGACGTGGAAGCTCTCGTAGAACAAGCTGCGATCGGCGGCCAGCAGCGCGCGCGCGGTCGCGGCGTCGAACGTGAAGTGGGGGCCGAAGCGCGCTTCGAGGTCCTCGGGGTCGTTCAACTGCCGCCACAGCACGCGGGCGCCCGGTCGCAACTCGTGGCCGAGCCGCCGCGCCAGCGCGTCGATCTGCGCGCGGTCGGACCAGTCGAGGACGTTCGACAGGTCGACGAAGTCGAACGGCGCGAACGAAGGCACGGCATCGAGCGTCCCGTCGATCCAGGCTGCGCGCAGCGGGCGAGGCTCGAGGCGCAGGAACTCGGGCCAAGACTCCCGACGTTCCATGTAGCGGCCCGACAAAACGTGCTGCAGGTACGGGTTGTCGACCGCGTCGTCGCGCAACAGCCCGCGCTCGACGACCCGCCGGAAGTAGTCGGGGTACGACCCGGGCCGAGCGTGCTGCGTCGCGGCCGGCCCGAACATCGCGTGCAGCATCGGATCGGCGAAGAACAACTGGAACGCGACGGGCCAGTACCGATGCGCGAACAAGGCGGGCGCGGTCGCCGCGATCGCGCCACGGTCGGTGAACCAAGCATCGAACGTGGAAGCCGGAGCGACGAACTCCCGCAGGAACGCCCGCAACTGCCGGAACAGCGCCTCGAAGTTGCCCCGCTCCGAAAGACCGGAAGGATCGGCGACGCCAACGTTGAAGGTGGCCTGAGGCGCGTGAGCAAGCCAAGCGGCTTCTTTGGACAGCACGTGCGCCTTCTGCGCAGGGTTGGGCTCGACGAGCGTGATCGAGAGGTCGGGCCGATGAGCCCGCAAAGCGAGAGCGGTATCCCCCGCGGAGGCAACGAGCAGCAAATGCCGAGCGGGCCGCTCTCGAAGCAGGGCCAACTCGACGAGGGGATCCTCGCGAACCGTGGCGAATTGGAGCTGCGACATGGAAGGGAGGGTAGCGACCAGTCCGCCCGACCGCCCGGGCCGCCACCCGGGCCGCCACCCGGGCCGCCACCCGGGCCGCCACCCGGGCCGCCACCCGGGCCACCACCCGGGCCGCCACCCGGGCCAAGCCCCGGGCAAGCGCGCGAATCCCCGCAAAACCCATCCACAAGTCGCGAGCGAAGCTCGCGGTACGAGAAGCGAAGCGCCCCGCGCGCCAACCCGCGCGGTAGGTGTCAAGGTTGTTGTCCGGTCGCCGACGCGGGAAGCGGGCGTCATGCCGCGGGGTTGAGCACGACGACCTCGACTGGGTCGAGATCGCGGATGCCACGCGACCAGCGTTCGGGATGAGCAGCCTTGGCGACCTCGAGGACACGGCGTCGCTTGTCGAGGAGCTCGCGATCTCGACCGCGATGACGATCGTCTGGCGACACGAAGCGGATCGCGCTGTGCAGATGCCGGTGGTTGTACCAGTCGACGAGCGCCGCGAAGAACTCGCGAGCTTCGCCGACTGACTCGAAGCACATGCGCCCGCGTTGCGGTCGGTACTTCAGCGTTTTGAAGAGAGACTCGATGAAGGGGTTGTCGTTGCTCTGGCTGGGTCGGCTGAAAGAGCGTTCGATGCCCAGCGATTCGAGCAGCACGTGGAGAGTCGCGCCGCGTTGCGGTCCGCCGTTGTCAGCGTGCAGTGTCAGTTGTCCGCGCTGAATGCCCTCGCGGCAGGCGGCTTGTTCGATCAGATCGCATGCCAGCGTGCCGGATTCGCGCTCCTCGACACGCCAGCCGACGATCTTGCGGCTGAAGAGATCGACGGCCGCGTACATGTAGAAAAACGATCCGCGGATCGTCCTGGGCAGATACGTGATGTCCCACGTCCACACCTGATTGGGCGCAGTCGCTGCGAGCTCGCGCGGTCGCTTGAGAGTGGGCGGCTTCGTCGCGCCGCGGTGCTTCATCGCGTCTTGCTCACGCAGCACGCGGTACATCGACGATTCACAAGCGATGTAGACGCCGCGATCCAAGAGCATCGGCACGATCTGCTTGGGTGATCGATCGCGAAACTCCACGGAGTTCGCGATCTCGAGCAGCTTGGTGCGCTCGTCTTCCGTCAGCTTGTTTCGTGGCGGTCGTCGGGGACCTTTGCGTGCGTCGCACGCTTTCGGATCGAGTTGCCAGCGTCGGATCGTGCGTAGCGCCACCGGCAACAGCTCGGCCGCCTGGTTCGCTCGCGCCCCGTTCGAAACCGCTTCGGTGAAGATCGCGAGGATCAGCTCGCGGTCGGCGGAGGAGTGCCGCCGCCCTCGTCGCCCCAAATCTCCCGGACTTTTTTTTGAAGCACGAGGAGAGCTGCCGTCTCGGCCAGGGCCTTGTCCTTGCGCGCGAGCTCGCGCTCGAGCAAAGCAATGCGCTTCGAGTCACCCTGCGAATCATTGCGGCGGCGCGCGAGCCCCTCGAGCATGTCCCGCTTCCACTCGTCCAACATCGCCTCGTGAACACCCTCGCGCCTCAGGAACTCGCCGAGCTGATCCGCAGGAATCCCGAGCGAGCGCATGACCGTTTCGAGCTTGCGCTCGGCCGACCAGCCACGAGGGCCTTCATCGCGTCGATCGTTCGAGCTCATCGCCGGGTTCCTTCCGCGCTCCTCGAGAGCGCGCTGCCATTCGTACAGACGTGACGAATGCACGCCTACGTCCGCCGCGACGTCCTCGACACAGCGATCGCCACGCACGAGTAACGCCCGCACGGCCTGTTCCTTGAACTCGGGTGAGTATCTCCTGACTTGTCGGGGCACGAAACGACCTCCTTT
>JAEUIB010000776.1 GCA_016795255.1 Planctomycetota bacterium | reverse complement strand
AAGCGAGGGATCCCGGGCGGCAAGGACTGAGCGAGGCGCGAAAGGGGACAGACCCCATTCGCGCCATTCGCGCATGCAAATGGGGACAGACCCCTCATGCGTTCCGCAGAAAGGGGTCTGTCCCCGTTTCGCGCGCGGCTGCCTCAGTCGCGTCGGCGGTGCCGGTACGGCTGTTCGAGCATCAGCACCGCGAGCGCCGTCGCCATGACGCGGCCGCCGGTCTGGCGTTCGTAGGTGCCTTCGGGGTTCCACGAGCCCTTCGCGCAGCCGTCCTTGCGTTGGTGGGCGAGCAGCTCGCGCTTCGTCGCCGTGTAGTAGTTGCGGAACTTGTCGGGCCCGGCGAGGAAGCTCGCGAGGTTGCCGTAGTACCACTGGTACAGCGACAGCTCGCCGATCTGCGCCGTCACCTTGCCCTGACCCGGTACGTCGATCTCCTCGAACTCGATCGCCCACTTCGGCGCCGAGGACGCGACCAACGCGAGGTGCGCGCGATGACGCTCGCCCGAGCGATCGACGTCGAGCAGCTCGCGCATCGCCGCCGCGAGATGGCCGTTCGTCGTCGTTGGCGTGTAGCCGTACGAGCGGCCGTCGAGCAGATACGCGAGCCGGCCCTTCTTCAGCTCGAGCGAGTCGAGGAACGCGTCGACGCCTTTGCCGAGATCCTCGGGCAGCGTTGCGCCGGCATCGCGTGCGGTCATCAGCGCTTCGACGACCAACGCCGAGTACGGCACGTCCGAGCCCGGCCGCCACGGCGCCGCGTAGCCGAACGCACCGTCGGTCTGGCGGAGTTCGAGCAGGCCCGCGACACCGCGCTCGACGTCGTCCTGCCAACGCCCTTTGCCTTCGAGCACTTCGGCCTCGGCGAACGCCTGCGTCGCGATCGCCAGCGCGAACCGATCCCCGTCGTGGCCGCGCAGCGCGAGCAATGCGCGCTCGACGACTCCGCCGTACGCGTCGGACGCGGCGCCCGGCACGTGACCGTGACCGAGGAACGCCAGTGTCGCCATCGCCGACAACGCCGCGTCGAACGGGCACGGCATGTCCTCGCCGTGCTGCCCTTTGCCGATGCCGTCGCACGCGCCGCCGTCGGCGCAGCGCATGGGAAACCCGTCGGGATCGAACAGCCCGCTCTCGTCCTGATGCCGCGCGAGCCAATCGAGCCCGCCGAGCACGGCCTTCTCGACGCTCGCGTCAGCGCCGAAGCGGCGCGCGGCGGCGTCCTTGTCCTTGCCGGATCGCGGACCGATCAGCCGCGGTGGGGCCTTCGCGTCCGGCACTTGCGGCGCTCGTGGCGCCTGCGGAGTCGGTGGGGTGGACGGAGCCTGCGGCGCCTGCGCGGACGGCCGCGGTGGATCGTCGGTGGTCGAGCTCGCGGCGATCAGCCCGAGCAGCAGCGTCGTGAGGAGTGGGCCCGGATGCATGGACGACTCGCTCGTGGGGCTCGCGCGACGCATTCCGGGGTGCGCACGCGCGTGGCGTCGGGTGGGGACGCGACTCTACTCGTGCCTCGCGATCACGCGAAGATGTCGAGCAGCGTCCCGTCCATCTTGCGGCCGGCTTGGATGACCTTGCCCGCGATCGCGGCTTCGTCGCCGGCCTTCATCATGTCGACCATGTCGCCGGGATCCGGGCCGCCTTCGCTCGCACCCTTGACGATGCGATGCGCCGCGGCGTCCGCGTTCGCCTGCGCTGACCGGTACATCTGCGCGCCGATGTTCATGAGGTCCATGGCCCAGCGATCGGCATTCGCCGACGCGAACTGAAGCGGGCTCGCGTGGAAATGTGCGGAGTCTCGACGTCGGCGGGCCGGCGAACTGCAGCGAGACCGCCGATTCGATGCGTCGCGCGCGTCGAGTTCGTCGCCGCCGCGGTCAGCGCACGGACGGATGCGCGGACCAGCCGTCGAACACGACGTCGGGCGTCACGTCGCCGTCGCGGCTCGGCTCGTCGGAGAACAGCGCGGTGCTGAGGTACTTCTTGTGGCTGTCCGCGAACACCGTCACGGCGACCGCGTCGTCGTCGGCTCGTTCGAGCAACTTCAGCGCGCCGACGACGTTCGCTCCCGACGAGATGCCGACGCCGAGCCCGCACTCGCGCGCGAGTCGCTGCGCCATGCGGATCGAATCGCCGTCGCCGGCCGCGACGATCGCGTCGAGCGCCGGGAGCTCGACGATCGACGGCACGAACTCGTCGGAGATGCCTTGGATGCGGTGCTGCCCGCAATGGTGGCCGAGCGTCAGCACCGGCGACTCCGCCGGCTCGAGCGGATGGATGCGGACGTCCGGGAACGCCTCGCGCAACGCGGCGCCGACGCCCATCACCGTGCCACCGGTGCCGACGCCGGCGACGAACAGGCTCGGGCGGACCCCGGCTGCTCGCAGTTGGGCGACGAGTTCGCGACCGGTCGACGTGCGATGGGCCTCGACGTTCGCGGCGTTCTCGAATTGGCGCGGTCCGAAGCGGCCCGGGCTTCCGGCGACGTAGTTCGCCGCGCGCTCGATGCTGCCGACGAAGCCGCCCTGCGCGCGCGACACGGGGCACAGCGTCGCGCCGAACGCGCCGAGGATCTTCACGCGCTCCGCGCTCATCCAATCGGGCATGAAGATGCGCACCGGATGGCCGAGCGCGCGGCCGATCGCCGCGAACGCGATCGCGGTGTTGCCGGACGACGCCTCGACGATCTCGTCGTGCGGACGCAGGTCACCGCGCTCGTACGCGACGCCGAGGATGTGCGCGGCCATGCGGTCCTTGATCGAACCGGTCATGTTCAAGCTCTCGGCCTTCGCGAACACGCGCCGCCGCTTGCCCTGCCAGCGCATGCGCAGTTCGATCAGGGGCGTGCCGCCGATCAGCGGCAGCACGGCGTGGATCGGATTCGTCGGC